>CAMSGF010000171.1 GCA_947058225.1 uncultured Eubacteriaceae bacterium | reverse complement strand
AGCTGACCACTTCACTAACAGGCGAATTTCATTCGCCTGAACTTTGCAAAAGAGGTGATTTTAAAAATAAATTTTTAAAATCATCCCTTTTGTAAAGCCGCCGCCCCTCTCCCATCCCACAAAAAAAGAAGCCAAAAGCTTCTTTTTATCTTATCCCCTAAGCTTTCCACCAAGCTTATCCTCAATATTTTTAACAATATCATCAAAACTCTTGTCAATTTCTTCATCTGTAAGTGTCCTGTCACTTGCTTTAAATTCAAGAGAAAATGCAACCGACTTTTTATCTTTACCAAGCTTAACATCTTCAAACACGTCAAACACATTCACCCCTACCAAATACTCACCGCCTGCATCTGCTATAACATCTTTGATTTCCTGTGCATAAACTTTCTTATCCACCAAAACTGCTATATCTCTTTCAAGGGACGGATATTTTGCAAGAGGGACATATACCTTTTCCTCTTCGTACATATCAAGTAAATAAGACAATGAAATTTCTGCAACTATAGTATTTTCATCCAAATCATAATTCTTTAAAAGAAGTGGATGAACATCCCCCATAAATCCAATCTTTTCACCATTATTTACGATAATATCAGCACTCTTTCCGGGATGCAAAAACGGCTCATTTGACGGAACGTATTTCACATCTATTCTTAATTTCTCAAATAGATACTCAAGCACTCCCTTTAATTCAAAGAAATCACTGTCGTATCTTCCTATAACGATATTTTCCCTTTGAATAGGAAGCCCCTCTTCATATTCATCAAAATATACATTTCCTATTTCAAAAAGCAACTTTGAATCATTTTTCCTGCTCTTATTCCCCGATAATGCTTCAAGCATACAAGGAACAAGACTAGTCCTCATATACGCACTGTCCTCACCGAGCGGGTTAATAATCTTTACATATTTACTTCTTATATCATCATCACCGAAATTTAAAGCATCGAGCCTTTCTTTTTGAAGAAAAGAATAAGTTAAAATTTCAAGTCCGCCGACACTCGATACAATATCCTTAATCATATTCTTATTGTCATATTCCTTATTTTTAGGTGCAATATAATTACAATCTTCAAGCATAGTGTTTGGAATATTATTATAACCATACATTCTCGCTATCTCTTCAACGACATCTTCTTTTATATTTATATCATCCCTAAGTTTAGGAGAAGTTACTTCAATTGTATTATCTTCCTTATTTAAAACAGGCTCCAAATTTAAAAGATTTAAACATTCCACCATTTTTTCATCTGAAATATCTGCCCCGATAAAACGCCTTACATAATCTGTATCAACCGTTATCTTCTTTTCCTTTTCTTCATAATAATTTACATCTATAACTCCGTCAATAAGTTCGCACGCTCCGATTTCAATTAGAAGTCTTGCGGCCCTGTCAATGGCAATTCTCGATACTATCGGATTAATTCCCTTTTCATAATGTGCACTCGCTTCACTCCTAAGCCCTAAATGCCTTGCGGTTCTTCTGATAGAATTTTTATTGAAATTGGCTGATTCAATAACGATATTTTTCGTATTATCGTCAATATCGCTATTCGCTCCACCCATTACCCCTGCGATACAAACTCCCCTGTTTGCATCATTTATAAGTAACATTTGCTCGTCAAGCTCTCTTTCAATATTATCAAGGGTTACGATTTTTTCTCCCTTTTTGGCAGTATCAACTATGATTTTTCCACCCTCTAATTTATCATAATCAAACATATGAATAGGCTGACCGAGTTCAACCATAACGTAATTTGAAACATCGACAATATTGCTTATCGGTCTTATTCCCGATGCGATTAGCCTTTGCTGCATCCATAGAGGAGATGGCTTAACTTCCTTAACTTTTAACTTTCTCGCACAATATCTCACACATAAATCAGGCCTTTTTATTTCAACGCTAAGTTCCTTTTCAATATCATTTTTCTTATCATCAATCTTAAAATCAGGCATTTTAAAAGGCTTTCCAACCGCCGCGCCTGCTTCATATGCAATCCCCAAAATACTGTTGCAGTCCGCTCTGTTATGAGTAAGTTCAAAATCAATCGTATATTCATCAAGTCCGATATATTTAAGTGCATTTTCACCAAGAGGAACATCTTCGCTGAAGATATATATCCCATCTTCCATTCCCTTTGGAATAATGCTTGAACTCATTGAAAGCTCCTGCCCTGAACATAACATCCCACTTGACTTAACACCCCTTAAATCGCTTTCCTTTATAACGACATCACCATAAATTTTCGCCCCAACCTTTGCAAGAGGAACAATATCCCCTTCTTTAACATTTTTAGCGCCGGTTACGACAGTATATTCATTTTCTCCGTCACTCATCGTACAAACACATAAATTATCTGCATTTGGATGGGGAGCTATTTTAATAATCTTTGCAGTCACAACACCGCTTATACCTTCTCCAAGATAAGTCACAACCTCTGCGATAGTGCCGCTTAGCGTCATCTTATTTGCAAATTCATTTATATCCAAATCAAAATCAACATATTCTTTAAGCCACTTTATAGGTACTAACATAACTTCCTCCTAAAACTGTTCCAGCATTTGAGTGTCATTTGAAAACATCAACCTCAAATCTGATATTCCATACTTAAACATAGTCATTCTGTCAAGCCCCATTCCAAACGCAAATCCCGTATATTCATTCGGGTCAATGTCGCACGCCTTTAATACGTTTGGATGCACCATTCCACACCCTAAAATTTCGATAAAGCCCGTTCCCTTGCATATCCTGCAGCCTTTTCCACCGCAGTTAAAACAAGTTGCATCCATCTCCGCACTCGGCTCGGTAAAATAAAATTGATGTGGTCTGAACACTGTCTTTGTGCCGGAGCCGTAAATTCTTTTTGCAACATAGTCAAGCGTTCCCTTTAAGTCCGCCATAGTTACATTCTTATCGACAACAAGGCCTTCTATCTGGTGGAAAAGCGGAGAATGTGTCGCATCTATCTCATCAACCCTGTACACTT
>CAMSGF010000170.1 GCA_947058225.1 uncultured Eubacteriaceae bacterium | reverse complement strand
CAATTATCAGGTGCATTTACATATTGTTTCTTTTAATCTTAAATAAAACATTAAGTTTATATGTTAAATTATATTTATATAATAAACATACGTTACTTTGTGTGATGCATTTAAAAATAAAACGTACTTTTATATGACTTTTTAATATATAAATGTTATAATATGTTATATTTTTAATGAAAAATGGTAAAAGGGAAATGGAAAAAATTAAGATTGTCGATATTCATAAAAATTCAATAGCTGAAGAAGTCGGTATAGAAAAAGGTGATTATCTGCTTTCAATAGATGATAATGAGATTGAAGATATAATAGATTATAAGCTGATGACATCTGATGATTATTTTGTGATGCAAATTGAAAAGCAAAATAAAGAGATTTGGGATGTTGAAATTGAAAAGGATATTGATGAGGATATAGGACTTGAATTTGAAAATGTCACTATAAATGAGCCAGTACAGTGTAAAAATAATTGTATTTTTTGTTTTATGGCACAAATGCCAGACGGTATGAGGGATACTCTCTACTTTAAAGACGATGATTACAGGCTTTCATTTTTGGATGGCAATTATATAACACTTACGAATGTGAGTGATAAGGAACTTGAAAGAATTGTAAAGCTTCATTTAAGCCCGATAAATATTTCAATACATTCCACCAATCCAAATGTAAGACAAAAACTTATGTCAAACCCAAATGCAAAAAATATTTTAAATCAGCTTGAAGTGTTAAAAAAAGGTGATATTGAAATTAATGCACAAATTGTGCTCGTTAGAGATTACAATGATAAAGATGATTTGGATAATACGTTAAATGATTTATTGGAATACGGAGAAAATCTCACGAGTATCAGTGTCGTGCCTGTTGGGCTTACAAAGTTTAGGAAAAACCTTACAAAATTAAAGCCGTTTGATAAAGAGAGTGCCTTAGAAACTATTGATATTATAGAAAAATACAGGGCTAAATTTAAAGAAAAGTATGGATATTCAACAGTCTATCCAAGCGATGAATTTTTTATTTTATCCGGAAGAGAAATGCCTGAAATTGATTATTATGAAAGATTGCTTCAATATGAAAACGGAGTTGGGATAGTCAGTTGTCTTTTAGATGATGTTAAGAATGATTTAAAAAAATTATCAAAAAAGGATATACAAAGTATTAAAGGATACGAAGGAGTATGTGTAAGCGGTGTGCTGGCGTATGATTATATGAGAAGAGTTTTTGATATGATAGAGGAGAAAATTCCTCAAATTAAAGTAAGGGTAAAGAAAATAGAAAATGAGTTTTTCGGAAAGAGTATAACTGTTACGGGGTTATTGACAGCAGGCGATTTATTTAGGGAAATTGAAAATAAAGAGTTTGATAATTTGATAATTCCATCCATTATGCAAAATGATGGTGTGTTTTTAGATGATTATACTATAAGTGATGTTGAAAATAATTTAAAATGCAATGTAATACTGACTCATTCAGACAGATTTTTAAAAGATTTGATTGATGCATTTAATCAGTAATAATTTTAAAAAAATTATTATGTTGAATTTATTTTTAAGTAATATAAAAGAATAAAAATAGGCAGGTATAAAATGAAAGAACCTTTTGTGGCATTAATAGGAAGACCGAATACAGGGAAGTCTACATTGTTTAATAAAATATCAGGGAAGAAGATATCCATTGTGGAGGATACTCCGGGTGTAACAAGGGATAGAATTATAACCGATACAAGTTGGCAGGGAAACAGTTTTTATCTGATTGATACAGGTGGAATTGAGCCTAAAAGTGAGGATATTATATTAAAGCAGATGAAAATGCAGGCTAACCTTGCCATTGATATGGCGGATGTTATTGTGCTTGTAGTAGACGGCAGGAGCGGAATTACTGCCAATGACAGAGAAGTCGCAAATATGATAAGAAAAAGCGGGAAGAATATAATTGTCGCAGTGAATAAAATTGATTCGATTGAAATGGAATATTTGATATACGATTTTTATGATTTAGGACTTGGGGACCCGATTGGAATAAGTGCGGAACATTCTTTGGGCTTTGGAGATTTGCTCGATAAAGTGGTGGAATATTTCCCCGAAGAAAAGAAAGAAGCTGTGTCAAAGGATATGACGAGTATCGCAGTTGTCGGAAAGCCAAATGCAGGAAAATCTACACTTATAAATACACTTATAGGAGAGGATAGGGTGATTGTAAGCGATATTTCGGGGACCACGAGGGATGCCATTGATACGATTTTTACTTATGAAGGTGAAGAATACACACTTATAGATACGGCTGGAATAAGAAAGAAGAGCAAAGTGTATGAAGATGTGGAGTATTATTCCATTATTCGTGCCATAAAGGCGATAGACAGGTGTGATATATGTTTACTTATGATAGATGCAAAAGAAGGGGTAACAGAGCAGGATGTTAAAATTGCGGGACTAATCAACGCTTCTTATAAAAATGTTATAGTCGTAATAAACAAATGGGATTTAATTGATAAAGAAACAAATACGATGAAAAAGATGGAAGAGGATATTAAAAAGAGATTACATTTTTTAAATTTTGCACCTGTACTTTTTATTTCCGCTTTGGATAACAAGAGGGTAACAAGGATAATGCCGCTTATTGAAGAAGTTTTGGCAGAGAGTCACAAGAGAATTTCTACGGGATTATTAAATGAAGTTATGGCAGATGCGGTTATGATGAACAATCCTCCGTCAAAAGGGACAAAAAGGTTAAATATTATGTATGTATCGCAGGTTGAGGTTCATCCCATAACGTTTGTTATATTTGTAAATGATCCTGAAATTGCAACCGACCCTTATACGAGATACTTAACCGGAAAGATTAGGGAGGCTTTTGAATTTAAGGGGTGTCCGATTAAAATAATTTATAAGAAGAGAGAGCAGAGGGAGTAGGGAGTTTTTGTAGTGTAGGGTTTGGAGGGGCGGCGGGTGAAGTGCTTTGGTTATCGGACGTGAGGAGGTCCGTTTTTCTACGGTAGATATCTGCTT
>CAMSGF010000169.1 GCA_947058225.1 uncultured Eubacteriaceae bacterium | reverse complement strand
AGAATTACTAGGATTATGAAACTGCATTGGTTGAGTTGCATAAGTATAATCTCCTCCAATATTAAAACATATATTTAGTAAAATTAAATAAAATAATCCTCCTATTATAATTGTTTGTATCATAGGAGTTATGAAATTTTTTTTGTCCTTTGTAAAAAGATTATAAAGATTTTTCCCAGTCATAAATAGGGGAAGTGGATAAATAAACAATATTGATATTATTATTGAATCTAATTCCATATATAATCTCCATTAAATATAGTTATCTTTTTTCCACAGCACATACTCATACACTCCCATAATACCACACCCCACTGCATAGCAAAGGATGTCTTTTAAATCGAATGATGAGCCTATGGCTATACTTAAAATTTTGTTGGATTCAAGGCCTAATATTTGGACGATATTAATATATTGCATTATTTCGACAAAGACTGCGAATATGAACACGTAAAGGGGGAGTAACTTTATCTTGTCCGGAATGATAATTCTAAGGAACATATATATAACTATTACGACCAATACATCTCCTATGTAGGGTCTTATAAAATTGTCGTGGACATATATTGCAATAAATACTTCCGTAAGGAATAAAATAACTGTCATCAAAAAATAAAATAATCTTTTTTTCATATTAATTATACCTATCTTTTTTTGTAATATTTTGTAAAGTAATCGTTTGTTAAATGAGATTATACTACTTTTGTTATACAATGGCAAATGATATTTTATTAAAATTTGATTAAGATAGAGTTTGTATTATGGGCTTTCTTTTAATATTATTGTAACTGTGATATAATGACATAAAGTTATAAATTTTTTAAGGTTTAGTACGAAAAATCAAACGGAAAGAGCTAAATAATTATGAATGAAAATATTTTAATTGTGGACGATGAAAAAGAAATAGCAGATTTAATTGAATTATATCTTAAAAATGACGGATATAACGTTTATAAATTTTACAGTGGGAATGAAGCTTTGAAGTGCATTGAATCAACTAATCTTGATTTAGCGATTTTAGATGTGATGCTTCCCGATGTCGATGGATTTCATATATGCCAAAAGATAAGGGAAGAACACTTTTATCCTATAATAATGTTAACTGCCAAAGTTGAAGATGCGGATAAAATTATGGGTCTTACGATAGGGGCGGATGATTATATTACAAAGCCTTTTAATCCTTTGGAGGTCGTTGCGAGGGTTAAAACTCAGCTTAGGAGATATGTGAGGTATAACACACTTACAAAATCGGAAAAAGAGAAGGAAGAATCATTTGAATATGATATAAGGGGACTTATAATAAATAAAAACAATCATAAATGCACTTTATACGGAGAGAAGGTGGTTTTAACGCCTATTGAATTTTCAATACTTTGGTATTTATGTGAAAACAAGGGGAAGGTTATTTCTTCGGAGGAGTTGTTTGAAAAGGTATGGGGAGAGAAATTTTTAGATAATAACAACACCGTTATGGCACACATAGGAAGGCTTAGGGAAAAGTTAAAAGAGCCTTCAAAAAATCCAAAATTTATAAAAACCGTATGGGGAGTAGGATATACCATTGAATAGAAAAGATAATTATAAAAATAAAATTATAAGACAAATCGCCCTCGAATATATTTTAACGATTTTTGGGTTTATTTTTGGTTTTTTATTTTTGGTTTATATGTGTTATAATTTTGCCCAGATGTTTACATGGCAGCCATACGACCCGTTATATATAATTTTATCCTTTATAAAGGAATATCTGATATTTTTTATCCTATTATCAATTTTAATAGGTTTAAGTTATATTACATATCGTTTTATGGGTAGGCCTCTCAGGTATCTCGATTCTGTCATATCGGCTTCCGAAAAGCTTGCACATCCTACAGAAGAACAGATTATTCTTCCCGATTCGATGAAAAGCGTTCAGGATGAGATGAATCAGGTCAGGGAAAATTCTCTTTTAAATGCGAGGCTTGCAAAGGAGGCTGAACAAAGAAAAAATGATTTAATCGTATATCTTGCTCACGATTTAAAAACTCCTTTAACTTCGGTTATAGGATATTTAACATTACTAAGGGATGAGGGAGAGATTTCTGAAAAGTTAAGGGAGAAGTATCTGTCAATTTCTCTTGAAAAGGCACAAAGGTTGGAGGAATTGATAAATGAGTTTTTTGAAATTACGAGGTTTAATCTTTCAAATATTACGCTTGAATATAGCAAAGTCAATTTAACGAGACTTCTTGAGCAGCTGACATTTGAGTTTAAGCCTATGTTGGCGGATAAAAATTTGGAGTGTGTTCTTGAAATTGAGCCTGATTTGATGATAATGTGTGATGTTGACAAGATTCAGCGTGTGTTTGATAATCTTTTAAGAAATGCAGTCAATTACAGTTTTGAAGATGAAAAGATAGAAATAAGTGCGACTAAAGATGAAAGTGATATACATATTAAGTTTTCAAACAAAGGAAATACGATTCCTAAAGAAAAGCTTTCACGTATTTTTGAGCAATTTTACCGTCTTGACAGTGCGAGAAGTTCAAAAAGTGGGGGGGCAGGGCTTGGTCTTGCGATTGCAAAGGAGATTGTGGAACTTCACAGTGGGAAGATCAGTGCAAGAAGTGAGGATGAGGTTGTTGAGTTTGAGGTTGTTTTGCCGCTTGGTTGATAAAATTTTATAGTTTATAGGGTAGTGGTTTTTTGTATGTGGAGTGGGTTGGAGGGGCGGTGCGTTTTTAGCATCGAAGAGATGCTAAAAACAGACAAAAAGTGACGATAAATAAAATTTATTTTATTTATCGTCACTTTTTGTTATGGCTTTTCACATTATTTATGTGAAAAGCCGCACCGCCCCTCCTAAATGTTAGTTATGAATTATGATGAAATTTTGTTTGAAATGGAGTAGTTGGGTGGGGTTGTTTTTTGGGTGGTGTGGTTTGGGGCGGCGGCTTCGTAAAATATGAGATTTTTAAATTTATTTAAAAATCTCATATTTTACGAAGTAAAGGCGAACACAGTTCGCCTAAGTGAAATGCTTAGCATTTCACCCACC
>CAMSGF010000168.1 GCA_947058225.1 uncultured Eubacteriaceae bacterium | reverse complement strand
TTAAAGATTCTGGTAGACAGAATATTTTAAGGCCTGTAAAAGAGAGTATCAATGGAAGAATTTATGAAAAAAAACAGGGAAGTTTTAAAGTTTAAAGATGGAACGGTCAGGGTTTTTATTCCCCTTATAAATAAAAGGAGGATAGACGTGTCATCTATTGTCAGTTTATCGCTTAAAAGCGATATTTTTATAGAATCAGATTTGGAAAGCGAATATATAAATGAGCTTTGTGGAGTATTTGACAGGGAAAACAAAGATTTTTTATCCTATGTAAAAAAGGGAGAGTACATAAATAATTTCAATACGGGGGTTATAATAGATAAAATAGATACAAATGATTTGAATTTTATTTTGGAAGAAAATTTTACTGATATAATTTTAAATGTGAAACTTAATAACAAGAGAAAAATTTTAAATGTGATAAAAATATTAAAATCCAAGGGTATAAAAGTGTCATATTTAAGTTATAACTTCTTTGAAACAGATATTGATTTTATTAATGAAAATTTTGATAATATAATTTTATTGCCGACAGACTTTGATATTAAGGTTGATTTAAGAATGGACGAATATAATTTATTCTTGCAAAGGGCAGACTTGTTTTTAAAGGAAAAAACGGTTGTCGGTATCAATCTAAATGGTAAAAAAGATGTAAAAGAAACTTATAAGATATTAAATGAAGTATATAAAAGAGATTTTTCAGGGATATGTCTTTATATGTGTTCCAACAGAAAGCTATATATGAAGCACATAATAAATCACTTTTTTGATATCGGATAAAAATATCTTTTAAATTAAGGCTAATTTTTATATAATAAAGATAAAGCCTCATATGGAGATAAGAATGGATATAGGATATATAAAAAAAATTGCAAAAGAACTTAGAAAAAATGATATTGACTGTATTTTTCTTTTGCCAAGTGCGTTTTTGGAGTTTTTAATCGGAAAATCTTTGTATTTATGCCACAGATTTCAAGGCCTTTTTATAACTAAAGATGAAGATGTTTTTTATATATGTCCCAGTTTTTTATCTTCACAAATGGGGAGTATTTTTAATAAAAATGTTTATTCTTTTTCAGATGATGAAGATTTTACTGACATAGTGGGAAGAGCCTTTTCTGATTTTTCTCTTATAGGCAAAAATATAGCGGTTACAAAAGGAGCTAGGCTTATAAACTGGCTTAAAATAAAGGATAAGATTGATATAAATATAATTGATGGTGACTTTATATTAGATGAGGTTAAAGTGATAAAAGGGAGCAGGGAGATTTTATATCTGAAAAAGACAGCGGGTATTGTTGATGAGGCGTTTGAATATGTTTTAAACCATATAAAACCGGGTATTTATGAAAAAGATATTCGTGATAAAATTTTAGAATATTTTAAAATGAAAAATGTCGAGCCTGCTTTTATTCCCATAATAGCAAGCGGTGAAAATTCTTCGATTCCTCATTATAATAAATACGACAGAAGAATAGGAATGAGAGATAATATAGTTATGAATTTTGGATGTATTTATAAAGGTCTTTGCTTAGATATTTCAAGGAGTATCTTTATAGGAAGTGTTACCAAGACTCAAGAGGATATTTATCACACTGTTTTGGAGGCTAATCTTGCTTCGGAAGATGTGATAAAAGATGATACAAAAGTCAGTATCGTTGATAGATATGCAAGGAGAGTTATCAATGAGTCAGGATACAATAAGTTTTTTACAACGAGGCTTGGTCATGGGGTTGGATATTCCCTTAATGAAGCACCTATAATAAATCAAAGTAATAATATGAAACTTAAAAGGAATATGGTACTTAGCATAGAGCCTGGTATATATATAAAAGATGAATTTGGTGTGAAGATAGGTGATACTGTCATTGTAGAAAAAGATAGGTCAATTATATTAAATAAAGCAAAAAAAGATTTAATTGTGTTATAATAATAAAATAAATTTATAACAAAGGGTAGATGGATAATCACGCGTTACAATAGAGAGAAAAAACGGAGAAATATTTACTAATTTTAATTTATTTTAAACGTATTGGAAATTAATAAAATTTAAGCAATATATGTAGTATTATTTTGTGTTATAATAATAAACGGAGGATAATTATGGAGGGACTTATATATAATATAGAAAAATTTACGACTACAAGCGGTCCGGGTTTTAGGACAGCCATATACTTAAAAGGGTGTCCGCTTTCTTGTGCGTGGTGTGATACTCCGGTTGGACAAAAGGAAGATTTTGAAATGCTTTTTGACAGGAATAAGTGCATATTTTGTTATAATTGTGCGACAGCGTGTCAAAGGAGAGTTGTGGCGGATGAGCATAAGACGGTGTTTGAATGTGTAAAGTGCGGGCAGTGTGCGGATGTGTGTCCGACAGGTGCGAGGAGCATATGCGGTTATACAGTGCAGCCTGATAAGCTTTTTGAAATAATCGAGCCTGAACTTACGTATTATGAGGGAAGTGGCGGGGGAGTTACCTTTACGGGAGGAGAGCCTTTGCTTCAGCCTGATTTTCTAATGGATATGTTTAAGCTTATAAAAAATACCAAAGCTACCATTGCAGTCGATACATCGGGGATGATGGATTATCAATTTATAGAGCCTTTGATAGAATATGTAGATTATTTTCTATATGACATAAAATTTGCAAGTAACGACCTTCATATAAAATATACCGGTGTCAGTAATGAGATGATACTTAATAATTTTAGAAAACTTGCAGATAGGAGTGATACGCAGGTTGTTGTGAGGATTCCGCTTATTAAAAATGTCAATACGTCTTTAGAGGAAATATCATTGATAGGCAAAATTTTAAAGGGTAAAAAGCTTAGAAAAGTTCAGCTTATTCCTTATCATGATACGGGAAATGAGCTTTATAAGCAGCTTGGAAAGCCTCTTGATACTCCTGATTTTGCGGCTCCGACAAAGCGGGAGATGGTGAGAATAAAAAATTTACTTTTAAAGTATACTAAAAACGTGGAAATTTTAGATATTCAGTAAAATTAAAGCTTGCTTGTAAAGTGAGCTTTTTTATGTGGGTGTAGGTTGGAGTGGGTTTTGGGAGGGGCGGCGGCTTTTATGGCTATGGCTTTTACCAAAAAGGAATTTGATATAATATCTTTCCTTTCACAAAACAAAGGG
>CAMSGF010000167.1 GCA_947058225.1 uncultured Eubacteriaceae bacterium | reverse complement strand
GAAAATGAGCTATAATCAAGATATTCCTGTGCTTTTTTTACAGCCTGTTCTTTCCAGTTTGCCCCACAGTTTTTAACAGCATAATTTGATTCTGATTCAGAAAACCCCTCATATTCAAGCTGTTTAACAAGTCCAGATTTAGAAAAAGCAGAATAATTCAAATAATCATAAGCTTTTTGAAGCGCATTTTTTTCTCCCATTGTTATTTGTTCTTCTGGTTCTTCTTCAACTGTTTCTTCTTTTTTTTCTGATTTTTCCGGTGTTGATTCTTCTGATGTTGTTGAAGTTGCAACAGATTCTGTATTACTGCTATCATCTGATGGCATTCCTATCACTACAACCAATAGAACAATAATGACCCAAAACCAAATTCTTTTATAAACAGGCTTTTTTTCTTTATCATTTGACATATTAATACCCCCTCTTTTTATAATATTTTCTACATTATATCATTACTTTACAAATTTTGCAATACTTTTGTATTACATTTGAATTGCATAAATGCATTTAATATTAATGTATAGTGTATATATATTTGTATTACAGAGGTATTGCTTTGAAAAAATTTAAAATTCCATCAATTCCGCCAACAACAAATAAATCAATTCGTTTTCCGAATGATATAATCGAAAAAGTGGAAAATTCAATAAAAGGTAAAGACTGCACGTTCACTGCTTTTGTTGTCGAGGCTGTGAGAGTTGCTCTTGAAAATTTAGAAGAAAGTGAAAATGAATAAAATAAAAAAGCAAAATCATTCAGATTTTGCTTTTTATTTCCAAGGTCTTTTTTTATCCAGCCAACCCTTATCCCTCCAATACTTCACATCTGCTTCATTCCACCCCTTCTTCATCATCATACGCATAATAAAAAAGAAGGCTTTTGTCTTTAAAGACGGCTTTACTTTTCCCTCATTCTTTCTTATTTTCTTTGAAAGAGATGTTATCTTTTTATCAATTTTATTTCTTATTTTCTCATCTACCCTGTCAAAAGAAGTTTCCCTGACAGCAACCCCGTATTTATAAATTTTTCCTATTCCCCAAAAGAATAAGCTGTCTGCCATATCCTTATTCGTAGATTTCATCCCTGCACCTGCTGCGGTTGAAATACAAACGGCCTGCTTTTTAAACATAACTTCGTTTGGTCTGTGCACCATCCATCTGTATCCATAATGGTCCAAAAATGCTTTCATAGCACCTGTGGCATGATAGACATAAACAGGACTTGTTAATATTAACAAGTCCGCTTTATCCATAGCCTCAGTAATGACTTTTAATTTGTCATAATGAGGACATTTATTCTCATTTTCCATAAAACAATTTGTGCACCCTGTGCAAAATTTATCAAAATCTTTTGGAAGAAAAAACTCTTTTGTTTCCCCTCCTATTTTTTCTGCAAGCATTTTTCCTATATTATACGTCGAACCTTTGTGGTTTATCCCATTTATAAGAACAATTCTCATCTGTCCAGCCTCTCAAATATCAATTTAGTCTTCAATAATTTCCAAATCCTCTGCCTTTATAACATTCATATCCTTTTTATTAAATATATCATATAGGATAGGAACTACAAATAATGTCATAACTGTGGCATATATGAGTCCTCCGATGCAGACAATCGCAATCGGCTGAACTATTTCAGCTCCCGTACCGACGCCTATAGCCATCATAACAAGCCCTAAAATAGTCGTAAGAGCTGTCATCAATATCGGTCTGAGCCTCGTTTCACCTGCTTTTATTATCGCACTTCTCTTATCCATTCCATCAATTCTAAGCCTGTTTATATAATCGACCAATACGATACCGTTATTTACTATAATTCCCGATAACATTATAAACCCTATCATCGATATAACACTTATCTCTTTACCTGCAACAAATAACCCTATAAGTCCACCTGTAAATGCAAGAGGTATCGTAAACATTATTATAAACGGTGATAACAATGACTGGAACTGAGCAACCATTATCAAATATATAATGATAACTGAAAGAGCTAACATTTTAAGAAGGTCAAACATTGAATCCATAATATTTTCATTTTCGCCCGCATATTCAATATCCACTCCCTTTGGAAGTTTAACCTTTGATATTTGTTTTTTTACATCGTCTGTTACGAGAGTTATATTTTCTCCCTCTTTAAGTTTTCCTGTAACGGTCATATATTTCTTTTGTGACTGCCTTGAAATATTATTCAAACTAACTCCGCTTCCTATTTTTGCAATTTTGTTAAGAGGAACTGTTGAAGACTTATTCGTAGATTTATCAGTGTACGCTACGTTATAACGCTTGATATAATTTAAGTCGATTTTATCTTTTTTAGCATCCGAAATCGTAACCTGATAATTTTCTCCATCCATTCCAAGAGTTGTAGATTCAACATCTCCTCTGAGTTCTCCTGCAATTTGCTGATATATCTGTGCTACGGTCAAATTACATTTAATCGCCTTTTTCTTATTTACGACGACATTAATCTGCGTAGTCGTATCATCAAGTCCGTCATCAACTTTTTCTATCGCCTTTACCTTTTTAAGTTCATTTGATACAAGCCTTGCTGCCTTTTGCAAAGTATCGTTATCGTCGCAGTAAATCTCAAGCTCCACTCCGTTTCCAAGAAGTGTATCCATCCCCGACATCATAGACGAACCGCTGTTTACAACGACCTCTTCAGCACCGATATCCTTTGTGTTTTTAATTATTTTATCTGATATATCTTTAGATGAATAATGCCCCTTTTCATCGAGAATCACATACATAACCGATGATGTTGCCTTTGAAGAGCCTCCCATACTTCCCATAGCTGTAGTCATACTTCCGTTATCAAGCATAGCCGCAACCGTCTTAACGCCTTTTATACCCTTTACCTTTGCTATCGCTGCATCGGTTGTCTGCATAGTTTCTTCTGTCGTGGAACCCTTTGGCATATTAATGTTTACACTTATTTCAGTTCCCTCCATTTCAGGCATAAATATAAACCCTCTTGAAACTGTAATACCAAAACTTAAAATAAGCAGTACGACAGAACCGATAAGAACATAAGCCTTCTTATCTAAAACTTTTGTAATAAATGTAACGTATTTTTCTTTTATATTTTCAAAGAATTTTATTTCCATATCGTGGAGAAATAAAGTCAATTACATATTAT
>CAMSGF010000166.1 GCA_947058225.1 uncultured Eubacteriaceae bacterium | reverse complement strand
TGCAGCTGCCACCTTTTCAATAATGTCGCATCTAACATTATTCGCAATTTGTTTTAAATCCATCTAATTTACCTTCCTTTCTATGTAAAATTTTTTAGATTTAGCTAATTATTAAAAATTGTGCTTATGGATTTACCTGAGTGAATCCTGTTTATTGCCTTTGCAAGTATCGGTGCAACGGAAAGCTGCACGACTTTATCAATTTTCTTTTCCGGAGGAAGAGAGATTGTGTTTGTCACAATCAGTTTTTCAATAGCCGACTTTTTAATTCTTTCTATTGCAGGGCCGGATAATATAGGGTGCGTTCCCGCACAAATAATCTTCTTTGCCCCAAGCTTTTCCAAAGCGTTTGCCGCTCCGACCAAAGTTCCTCCCGTATCAATCATATCATCTATCATTACAACGTTTTTGCCCCTGACTTCCCCGATTACATTCATAACCTCTGCCACGTTGTCCTTAGGTCTTCTCTTATCTATTATTGCAAGTGGAACACTTAAATACTCTGCAAGTTTTCTCGACCTTTTCACACTTCCTGCATCAGGCGATACAACGACAAGGTTATCTATGCTTTCTTCCTGTTCCAATATGTATTCTGCGATAATAGGCATTGCAAGAAGTCTGTCAAATGGAATATTGAAAAATCCCTGAATCTGATCCGCATGCAAATCTAGTGAGATAACTCTGTCCGCACCCGCAGTTGTTAACATATCTGCGACAAGTTTTGCGGTGATTGGCGTCCTTGCCTTTTCCTTTCTGTCCTGCCTTCCATATCCGTAATATGGCATAACTGCGTTAATTCTTCCCGCACTTGCTCTTTTGAGTGCGTCAATCAGTATAAGTAACTCCATTAAATGATCATTTACCGGGTAAGATGTCGATTGGAGTACATACACATCACACCCTCTTATAGATTCTCCGATGGATACACTTATCTCTCCATCCGAAAATCTGCTTACGTTAGCACTACACAAAGGTATTGCTAAACAATCAGCTATTTCCTGTGCTAGTTGTTTGTTGGAATTTCCTGCGATTAAAACAATGTCCGAAAAAGATTCTACCATTTCATTTCTCCATTTATGCGATTTAAAGTAAAAATAATTTCTACTTAAATTTATTATAACAAAAATTATATATTTTTTAAATTATTTTTTTCTTTTTCTTCTATTTTCTCTTTCTTTTTCCTGTTTTGCCCTTGCAATCGCATAAGAATTATCGGGAATATCCTTATTTATAGTCGAACCGGCTGCAATATCAACATTATCCCCGACATTTACCGGTGCGATTAAATTCGTGTTACAACCGATAAAGCAGTTATCCCCGACAGTCGTTAAATATTTATTTTCTCCGTCATAATTCGCAAATACAACCCCACACCCAAAATTCGTATTCTCTCCGACTTTTCCATCCCCTATATAAGTCAAATGGCTGACCTTTGTATCATTTCCTATACTCGTATTTTTTATCTCAACAAAGTTACCAAGCCTTATATTGTTTTTTATATCAGAGTTTGGCCTTATATGAGTATATGGACCTATTTGGTTGTTATCACCTATCTTCGCATTTTCTATCAGGGAATTATCTATAATATTTTTATCTCCGATAAATGAAGCATCTATCCTTGAAGAATATATGATATTCCCCTTTCCTATAACACTCCCATTTTGCAAGATAGTTCCCGGATAAATCACAGTGTCCTTTCCTATCTTCACATCAGTATCGATATATACACTCTCATCCCCCATTATCGTAACGCCCAAAAGCATATGCTTTTTATTTATCTTCTTTTGCATAAGTTTTAAGCAGTTATTAAGCTCGTACCTGTTATTTACTGCGTTTATAATATCATTATCCTCTGTGCAGTACGCATTTACTTCATATTCATTTTGATTGAATATCTCAACCATATCCGTCAGATAGTATTCGTTTTGTGCATTATTTGTGGATAAATCTTTTAAATGCTTATATAACTTTTGTATGTCGAATATATACGTTCCGGAATTTACTTCGTTTATTCTTCTTTCTTCTTCATCCGCATCTTTTAACTCGACTATTTTTTTTAGTTTCTCACCATCTCTTATTATCCTGCCGTAACTTGCAGGGTCTGATAATCTTGCAGTCAACACCGAACAATCTGCATTTGTCTTTTCATTGTAGTTTATAAATTCACTTATAATATCACTGTCCACAAGCGGAGCATCGGCACACATTATAATAATTTTCCCATTCTTCCCCTTTAAAAACTCTTCACTTACCATAACGGCGTGCCCTGTTCCAAGCTGCTTTTCCTGAAAAAAGAAAGAATATTTATCTGAAAGTCTGTTTTTTACTTCCTCTGCACCATACCCTATAACCACCCCTATATCGTCTATACCGCTTGTCTTTAAGTTTAAAAGAACATGCTCTATAAGACTTTTCCCAAGTATTTCGTGAAGAACCTTGGGTTTATCAGACTTCATCCTCGTTCCCATTCCCCCCGCCAAAACAAGCGCACTTAAATTTTTGTTATCCATATATACACTCCTCGTATTTTTAATATTTTAATATAAAATGTATATCAGTGCTATCACAGCAAGCACAATATCCTTTGGAAGTTCACTAAAAAGTTTTGTAAGTTTATCATAACTTTTTGGGTTTGCTGAAACCAATATAAGAAAATACTGCATAAATATATTTTTATTTATCCGAATCCCGTTTGGAGTATGGCTTATCATCTTTTTAAGATAAGACTCATCCCTTATAATTTCTAAATTTTTATGAATATTTTTATTAACACTGCCATGAATTTTATTTATAAGACTTGTATAAGTATATTTTTCTTTGTTTTCAATATTTAAAATCTTTGCAAGGTTTTCTATCATAGATAAATATATGTTGTCCTCACCTTTAAAGCTTGTATGATTGAGATATTTTCTGACAACTGTTTCAACTGTAAATTTATTTATCGTATCCGCCTGCAAAAGCTTTTTTAATAAATCATCGAGAGAATTATTAAATGATTTCCCAACGCTTTCCTTAAACTCACTGTACTGCGGATTTAATGTATCGTCAATTATGTAATAATACTTTCCTTTTACCATATCAAAGCAGCAAAGTGTGTCTAAATATCCGTTTTGATATTTTATTGGCAGTTCTTGAACAAGAAAGTGATAG
>CAMSGF010000165.1 GCA_947058225.1 uncultured Eubacteriaceae bacterium | reverse complement strand
GCATACGAGATTACAAGGTGACTGGAGTTCAGACGTGTGCTCTTCCGATCTTTTTAAACATTGGACCAGTAACCTCTTTCTTTTAACTCTTTCATAATCATCTCTGCACTTGGATGAAGAGAAGTGTTTCTTAAAAACATCATAACTTCAACTCTTGTTTTTGTAACTTTGAGTTTATTTTCTCTCAGTAGTTTTTCTACTTCTGCTCTCTCCATGTTACACCTTCTTTATAAATTAGAATGATTATAATTTAATTATATAAATAAATTTTTATTTGTCAAGTTTTTTTAAAAAATTTTTAAATTTTTTTCAATTTCTCTAAATTTAATGTTAAAATACTATTACATAAAAAATAAAGGAACTACAAATGCATAAGAAAAATCTTCACAAATTAATACCTTTTATAATTATATTTTTTATAATGTTATATCCCACCTGTATATTTGGCACAAATGAGGATAATAAAACAGGTGAGATTCTTGTTGTGTTTAAGGAAAATGTAAATAAAAAAAGTGCATCCAATACTGTAAAAAAACAAAAAGATTCTCTAGTTGAAATTATAAAAACAAATCAAAATAATGTTGCAGTGATTTTAACAAATACAAAAAATATAGATAAAGAAATAAGACAATACAATGAAGAAAAAAATGTATTATACGCACAAAAAAATTATACATATTCTTTAGCTGAACAGGATAATAATAAAACTTTATATTCATATGTCAATGATTATTATGTAAATAACTACGACAACAAAAAATGGCAAAGTCATTTGTACTATACAAAGGTATCAAATATAGAGGGAAACAGAGTGTCTTGTTGGGATTATGCGACGGGCAAAAATGTAAAAGTAGGGATATTGGATACCGGGTTAAATCCAAATTTAAAAGAATATCAAAGCAATATAAAAAATTCTTATGATGCAGTAAGTGATAAATCTCCGCTAAACAATGATATCGATTCTCATGGAACACACGTCGCTGCAATCGCAGGAGCTAAAGGAAATAATGAACATCTCGGAGCGGGGGTTGCATATGATTGTGAGCTATATCCCGTAAATGTATTCAGACAAAATGAAAAAGGAGAATCTATTGCTTATACGTCTGATATTATAAAAGGGTTTAATTATCTTTTAGAACACGATGTAAAAATTATCAATATGTCATTTGGCGAATACCTTAAAAATGCCGAAGATGACTTATTATTTATGGATATGATAGATGATGCTTATGAAACAAAGGATGTACTGAGCGTATGTGCTGCGGGAAACGGAAACGGCTCAACAACAGGGTATACAAAATTTTATTTCCCATCAGATACAAAAAATGCGATAAGTGTTACGGCCCTTTCATTTACGCCAAGTAAAAATAATAAAACATCTTATTCAAAAGTAAGCATAACCCCTTGGTCCAATCACAACGAACATAAAGATATATCAGCACCGGGAAGTAATATTTACAGCCTTGGACTCCAAAAAGATACTGGTGGAGCTTCAAATGAAACACTTATTTCAAAAAGCGGAACGAGTATGGCAGCGCCGTTTGTATCCGGAGTAATTGCACTGATAAAAGAAGTAAATCCAACATTACCTGCAAATGAGATAAAAAATATTTTATATTCAACCTGTGTGGACTTAGGTAAAAGGGGAAGAGATGACTACTACGGAAACGGAATGATAAACCCATTAAAAGCCGTAAAAAAAGCTCTATGGAAAAACTCCTCTCTTACACTTGATAAATATGAAAGCAATGTATGGGATGATAAAGTTAAAATAACCGCCAATATGAAAATACCAACATATATGAAATTTGAAGTCTATAATTTGGATGGAGAACTTATAAACACTCTTTACACAGAAAATGAAAACAAAAGACACATACACACTTCAAGCTGGGATTATAAGGATAAAGAAGGAAATACAGTTCCTGAAGGTAAATATATCATAAAAGCGGTTCTTCCTTTTATCGACAAACAGGATAACTATACAGAAAATAAACAAATCACCGTTCACTCCAATGTAAATCTAAGCTTATCAAAAAAGACTTTAAATGTAACAAAAGGGAGAAACATAATTATCAGTTTAAATGTCAATAATGATTCTTTTTTACATAATATCAAGATAAAAAATTCAAGAGGAGATTTAATAAAGGCAATACCTATAAATAAAGATATTTCTTCAGGAGATTTGAAAAAAACAATTTGGGATTTAAGCGATGATAACGGAAAGCTTATAAATAAGAATGGAACGTACACAGTTTATGTAAATTCAACATTTAACAAAAGAGAATATACAACGTACAACAAAGTAAAAATAACGGGAATCGGAGATTTATCATTAAAGATAAAAAAAGCTGATAAAAGCGAATTTATAAACTACAAAAAATTCATCTCACTATCTGCAAAATTAAATAAAAACGCACAGACAAAAGTGTATATAACGGACAAGACCAAGAAAAATATAAAAACACTGATAAATAAAAAGACTAAGAGTATAGATTTAAAATGGAATTTAAAAAACTCAAACAATAAATATGTAAAAAAGGGGAATTATACTTTAAATATATATATTAATGACGGATTTAACATAGTTAAAAAATCTTATAATCTGCAATTAAAAACCCCGAAAAAGATTAAAATCACAAAAGCGGGATTAAAAAACGGTAAACTTTCATTTAAATTAAATACAGTAGGAAAAGTCAATATAACAATAAAAAATGACAAAAAAGAAACAATACAGAGGATAGAAAAAACAGCAAAAAAAGGCAAAAATACATTCAAAATCAAAAAAAATGCCAAGTATGTAAATATAAAAGCGGATAATATATCTTCAAAGCATTCTATCAATATAAAATAAAACTATCGAATTTTTAGATAGTTTTTTATTTTGTAATATCAATGAAATTACTATATATATTGATAACTCTGATTTAGTTATTTCGTAATAAACTATTTCATTTTTTAATTTAAAGTTTTTAAAAATTATATTTATTTGTTAAATCACTTTATTTTTATATTATACTAATGATAATTTTTACAATTTATTATAATATTTGTCATTATGTTTATAATGTGTCATCACCTTGTTTTATTGTATTTTTTCAATTAAAATTCATTAAAACAACTTGATTTTAACACTTTAAATTAAAAACCCTGCTTTAAAAT
>CAMSGF010000164.1 GCA_947058225.1 uncultured Eubacteriaceae bacterium | reverse complement strand
AAAGGCAAATTAACAGGATCATGGTTAAAAAGTAATGCAAATTAGTATATTTATCATTATATTTTAAAGAATATTTTATAAAGTTAAGAAAGTAAAAAGGTAATATGTAAAAATACTTTAAATAGATTAAAAGAGTTTATAGGCTTTTTGATATACTGACTGACAAATTAATTATTTTTTATATAAAATGTATTCTTAAAATTATACATTTTAAATATTTAAAAAAATTATAAAGAAGGTATTTTATCTTAAAAACGTGAATTTTTCTCCCACTTCATACCACAAAAATATCAAAAAAAATTAAATACAATATATAGTGTGTTTTAGATGAATGTGAAGTAAATTTAATACAAAGTATTGAAAAAATGAACTTATTTATAAAATATAAGTGAATTAGATTTAATAAAAATAGTTGCATTGAGTGGGATAAAGTGGTAAACTATGGATAATGATGGACTAAAGTGGGGGATAATCCATATGTTTATCGGAGAATACAATCATACAATCGATGATAAGGGAAGAGTCAGTATACCTGCAAAATTCCGTCAGGAATTAGGTGGTTCTTTTGTGATGAGCAAAGGACTTGATAAATGTCTTTTCATTTTTCCAAATGAAGAATGGACAAAGCTTGAAGAAAAAATAACATCTCTTCCTCTAACCGATAAAAATGCGAGAAGCTTTTCGAGGTTTTTACTCGGAGGGGCCTGTGAACTGGAGCCTGATAAACAAGGCAGGGCGATGATTCCTCAAAATTTAAGGCAATACGCCTCCATCAACAAAGATGTAGTCATAATAGGCTTATCCTCAAGGATAGAAATGTGGGATGTGGATGAATGGAATAAGTATGCAAATGAAGAGTATACGGATATTGATTCCATTGCATCGAGTATGGAAGATTTAGGGATTTAAGGTATGAAATTATGGAACATATAAGTGTTTTGCTAAATGAAGTAATAGAAAAGATGAATGTGAAAGAGGATGGAGTGTATGTGGACTGTACTGTCGGGGGAGGGGGACACAGTGCTGAAATAGCAAAAAGGTTAAAAGATGGAAAGCTTATATGCATTGACAAAGACGATTATGCATTAAAAAGAGCAAAAGAAAAAATCGGTGTAAAAGAAAATGTTATATATGTAAAAGATGACTACACAAATTTAAAAGATATTTTAAAAGAACAGGGCATTGAAAAAGCAGATGGAATATTGGCAGACCTTGGAATGTCATCATTTCAAATAGACGATGTTTCAAGAGGGTTTTCATTTCAAAAGGATGGACCGCTCGATATGAGGATGGACACGACAAAGGGAATGACTGCAGGGGATATTGTAAATCACTACTCGCTCGAAGCATTAAAAGAAATAATCTACAAATATTCCGATGAACAATTTGCGGGAAATATTGCAAAACACATCGTTAAATACAGGCAGAAGAAAGAGATTGAAACAACTTTGGAGCTTTGTGAAATTATAAAAGGAGCTATACCAAAGAAGTTTCACAAAAAAAAGCACCCTGCAAAGAGAACATTTCAGGCTTTAAGAATTGAAGTAAACAATGAGATAGATAATCTGGAAAATTCAGTGCAGGATATGATTGATTCTTTAAAAAAAGGCGGAAGACTTTTAATCATAACATTTCATTCACTTGAGGACAGATGTGTAAAACACGTTATAAATGAGAACAAACAAGGATGCACCTGTCCAAAAGATTTTCCCGTTTGTGTATGTGGGAAAAAACCAAATGTAAAAGCATTTAAGACGATACTTCCTACGAATGAAGAAATTGAAATAAACCCAAGAAGCAGAAGTGCAAGGCTTCGGGTTATACAAAAATTGTAGTTCTATAAAAAGAAAAAAAATATATAATTTAAGGAGAGAATAATGGCAAAGAAGAAAAGGGTAGAGACAAAAGATAATAAAAAGATGTATATAAAAGTATTTGTTTTAGTGGCTGTGTTATCTTCTTTATTAATGTTACAAAGCTATAGGATAAACAATGTGAATATAGCTATATCGGACTTAAAGACCAAGATTGAAGAAACACAGATGATAAACGATTCTCTCCATGGAAAAGTATTATCCAAAAGAGATTTAAACAAGATAGAAAAAATTGCGATAGAAAGATATGGTATGATAAAACCAAGCAACAAAAAATTTACATATGTTGCAATAAATACAAAAAATGAAAAATCGCTGCAAAATGCAAAACAACAAAATGAAATAAAAAATGAAAAGAAAAAAGGAACGCTGTTAAACAAATTTTTGGGTAAAAAATAAGGAAGGTAGGAAACTTGAGAAGGTTATATAAATTTAGGACAAAAAGAAGAATAATTGCACTGTTTGCCATTCTCTGTTTCCTTTTAGCCACTCTTAGTGTAAAGTTAGTTTGGATACAAGGCTTTAAATCTATGGAATATGCCGATAAGCAGGCTCAAATGCTTATGCAAAGACTGCCTATCACAGCGAGCAGGGGAGATATCTATGACAGGAATATGAATCTTCTCGCAAAGGATGCTACCAGTCAAAGCATATACGTGCGTCCTGTTGATGTTGACCAGTCCAAAGCCAAAGAGATTTCAAGGTTTTTATCAAAACAGCTTAAATTAAGTTATAAAAGTGTTTATAAAAAGGTGACGAACGTCAATTCCACAAATGAACTTTTAAAGAGAAAAGTGGATAACAATGTCGCTATGAAAATAAGAAAAAAGAATTATAGGGGAATAGAATTTGCCGAAGATAAAAAGAGGTATTATACCAACGGCAAGTTCGCTTCTTATGTGTTAGGTTTCACAGGTGCAGACCATCAGGGGCTGTATGGAATTGAGGCTTCTTTTGATGATGTGTTAAGCGGAACGGACGGTGTTACGATATTTGAAACGGATGGTAGAGGCAGAACTATAGCATCCGGAACAAAAATAAGGCAAGAGGCAGTAAGCGGAAACAATGTCGTTTTAACAATCGACAGCGTAATTCAGATGTATGCTGAAAATGCACTTCAGACAGGTCTTAAAAAGACAAAGGGAAAAAGGGTTATGGCTATCGCCGTAAATCCAAAGACGGGGGAAGTTCTTGCGATGGCGAGCAATCCAAGTTATAACTTAAACGACCCTTGGGAGCTTGATTCAAGTTTTAAAAGCAAGTTTTCTTCAGATTTTTATAAGATAAACAAAAAATAACGAAAATTGCCGTTTCCGGAGGCAGTCTGAAAGGAGGCATAT
>CAMSGF010000163.1 GCA_947058225.1 uncultured Eubacteriaceae bacterium | reverse complement strand
CAAGTTTTATAAAGGCACAAAATACATACGGCGTCAATGCAGCGATACTTATGTGTATCGGCATTCACGAAAGTGCGTGGGGAACGAGTTATTATGCAAAGAACAGGAATAATCTCTTTGGAATAAAAGCATATGACAGTGATCCCGATCAGGCAAGCAGCTTTTCTTCTGTGGAAGACTGTGTCTTAAGGATGGCTTACAGATACGTTTCAATGGGATATATGGATGTTTTAACTGATTTTAGGTATTACGGGGGAATTACGGGGAATAAGGGTATCGGGATGAATGTAAAATATGCTTCTGACCCGTACTGGGGAGAAAAAATATCAGGTCATTTCTACAGGCTTGATAAGTATCTTGGATATAAAGACAAAAATGCCTATAAGGTTGCAGTGGCAGGACAAAATAAGAATTTATATAAAAATGCTACGGGTTCTGAAAAACATTATATCATTAAAAATAATGCGACAGGCACGTCATTTTCACCTGTTCCGGTTGTGATACTCGGAGAAAGCGGAAGTAGGTATAAAATTGCAAGTGATGGAAGTATAACCAAAAACGGAAAAGTGGATTATAATGCAGTTTATAATGCTACCTATTCGTTTGGTTATGTCAATAAATCAGGCACAAATCCGATTAATGACTTAAATACAAATAAGCCGTCTGCACCGACAAATGTAAAAGCAGCAAGTGCAGATTATCAATCAATAAAGATTACGTGGAATAAAGTTTCTTCAGCAAGTGGATATGCAGTGTATCGTTCAGGCAGCAAGAGTGGAACTTATTCAAAAATAGCAACCATAAGCAGTGGTTCAACTTTATCTTATAAAGATACTAAAAAAACAACAGGTTCGACATATTATTACAAAATAAAGGCGTATAATTCTAAAGGTACATATTCAAATTATTCGTCTGTCGTATCTGCTTCACCAAAGCTTTCAAAGCCTGTTATTAAGCTTTCAAGTGCAACTTATAAATCTATTAAGGTTAGTATTACAAAGGTAAACGGAGCGAGTGGGTATGAGATATATCGTTCAAATTACAAGACAAAAAGTTTTTCAAAGGTAACTACAACAAAAGAACTTGTTTATTATAATAAAAGCCTTAAAACGCAAAAGACATATTATTATAAAGTGAGGGCGTATAGAACGATAAATTCAAAGAAAGTTTATTCTTCTTACAGCAGTGTGGGAAGTTGTATGCCGGTAATCAGCGCACCTAAATTAAGCGGTAAAAGAAACGGAAAAAATGTGTCACTAAGCTGGACAAAAAGAGCAGGAGCACAAAAATACAGGGTGTATTGCAGCAAGAAAAAGACAAGTGATTATAAAATGCAAAAAGATACTACATCTTTGAGCTATAAATATAATAATTTAGATAAAAATACTGTTTATTATTACAAAGTAAGAGCGTACAGAGTGGAGGACGGAAAGAAATTATTTGGTAAATATAGCAATGTTTTTACATGTGAAAAATAGAGAAAGGGTATAATTTAATAATGATAGATGAATTAAATTTAAAAAAATTAGAAGCACTGAATAATGAAAAAGTTATTGAATATGTAAATGATGCAATAAAGTTGTTTAAACCGGATAAGGTAACAGTCTTGACTAACTCAAAGGAAGATATACAATATGTAAAAGATTTAGCTATAAAAAATAAGGAAGAATATCCTCTTTCAAAGGAGGGGCATACATATCACTTTGATTCTCCTCTTGACCAGGGGAGAGATAAAGCGCATACTGCGTATTTACTTGATGAAGAGGTTAATTGGGGTATAGATATAAATTCCATCGATAAGAAAAAGGGTTTAAAAGAGTTAAATGAAATTATGGATGGGATAATGAAAGGCAAAGAGATGCTTGTTGCGTTTTTTTGCCTTGGCCCGACTGATTCAAAGTTTAGTATCCCTGCGATGCAGATAACAGATTCTGCATATGTCGTTCACAGTGAAAGTATACTATATAGAGGCGGATATGAAGAGTTTAAAAATTTAAAGAAAAAAGATGATTTCTTTTATTTGATGCACAGTGCGGGAGAACTTGAAAACGGAGTGTGCAAGAATATTGATAAGAGAAGAATTTATATAGATTTAGCTGAAAACAGGGTTTATACATGTAATAATCAATATGCCGGAAACAGTGTAGGGCTTAAAAAGCTTTGTTTTAGGCTTGCTATTCAAAAAGCCACGAGAGAGGGCTGGCTTGCGGAACATATGTTTTTAATGGGTGTGCATGGAAAAGAGGGGAGGACTTCTTATTTTGCAGGAGCCTATCCTTCAGCGTGCGGAAAAACCTCAACGTCTATGATTTCAGGGCAGAACATAATTGGAGATGACATTGTTTATATAAGGAATATAGACGGTATTCCAAGGGCGGTCAATGTGGAAAAGGGAATTTTTGGGATAATTCAGGATGTAAATAAAAAGGATGATCCTTATATTTACGATGCACTTAGGACTAATCAAGAGGTTATTTTTTCAAATGTATTGATATCAGACGGCAAGCCTTATTGGCTTGGAATGAAAGAGGATATTCCAAAGGATGGTATTAATTATCTTGGCAAATGGAATGATAGTATGAAAGAATCTTACGCTCATAAAAATGCAAGATATACACTTTGTATTGATGAGCTTAAAAATGCGGACAAGGCTCTTGAAGATAAAAACGGTGTTAAGCTTGACGCTTTGGTATACGGAGGGCGTGACAGTGACACAACGGTTCCCGTTGCAGAATCTTTATCGTGGAACCATGGGGTGCTGTTAAGTGCTATAATCGAATCGGAAACGACAGCTGCAACGATAGGTAAAGAAGGAGTCAGGGAGCACGACCCTATGGCGATGCTCGATTTTATTTCTGTTCCCATGAAAGAATTTATAAGAAATCATATGAAGTTTGATATTGGGTTAAAGTCTGTGCCAAAGGCGTTTACGACAAATTATTTTTTAAAGGATGAAAACGGGGAGTTTTTTACTTCAAAGCTTGACAAAAAGGTTTGGATTCTTTGGGCTGATGGGAGAATTCATTCTGAATTTGATGGGATAAAAACACCTATTGGGATAATACCAAAGTATGAAGATTTAAAAGAATTATTTAAGGTTCATATGGATAGGGAATATACATATGAAGAATACGAAAAGGAATTTTCGATTCGTGTAGATAAATATTTGGATAAGATGAAAATAATTGAAAATCGTGAGAGAAGTATACAGAAAAAATTTCGTGTA
>CAMSGF010000162.1 GCA_947058225.1 uncultured Eubacteriaceae bacterium | reverse complement strand
TTTATGTTTTATCCAACAATAAGATGCTATGCAAACTGGATTACAAAAATACGAAACTCTTTTCGTTTTGAAACCAACCTTAAATGAAGACGAAAATAAGGCTTTAATAGAAAGAATTAAAAACGTCATAAATGAAGAAGGTAAAGTTGAAGATGTTGAAGAGTGGGGAATCAAAAGGTTAGCATACAAAATTCAAAATAAGTACAGAGAAGGATATTATGTTCTTATTAATTTTGAAGCAGCTAAACCATGTCTTGATTCTTTAAATCACGTGTTTAGAATAACAGAAGATGTCATAAGAGATATTATAACAAGAAGAGTTTAATAATCGCTAAAGTAGAGGTGGAAAGTATGTTAAATAAAGTAGTTTTAATCGGAAGACTTACAAAAGACCCTGAAAACAGGGTTATTTCAACAGGAAACGAAGTATGCACATTTACTTTGGCAGTGGATAGGACGTTTAAATCAAGAGATGGTGAGCGTGCTACAGACTTCATACCGATTGTCGCTTGGGGAAAAACGGCCGAACTTGCAGGGAAGTATCTTTCAAAAGGAAGACAGACAGCGGTTTCAGGCAGAATCCAAACGAGAAGTTATGAAGCAAAAGACGGAACTATGCGTTATGTTACGGAAGTCGTTGCAGATGAAGTTACATTCCTCGGCTCAAAGAGAGACTCTTCAGCAGTAGAATATAACAGCAACAGCCAGTCGGATAAAGTCGCTGACGATTTTGGAATTTCAATGGATGGCTTTGGCGAAATGGACGATGATAGCACTCCGTTTTAATTTTAATTTAAGGAGAAAATAAAATGCAAAGATCTGCAAATCAAGCCGGTGGATACAGAAGAAGAAAAAAAGTTTGCTTCTTTTGTGAAAACCATATAGACCATATAGATTATAAAGATACAAAGCTTTTAAAAAAATATGTTTCCGAAAGATACAAAATCTTACCAAGAAGAGTGACGGGAACATGTGCAAAGCATCAAAGAGAAATCACAAATGCAATTAAGATTGCAAGAAACGCTGCTTTGTTACCTTATACTTCTGAATAGTAAAATAAAGACCCGAAAGGGTCTTTTTATTTTTAAATAAATTGTGATAAATATTTGCATAAGTTGTATGGAATGGTTTTAACAAGTGCTTAAACAGTTGCTCGGGATATTTAGAAAAGACTTAGTACGCTTAATAAAGAGTTTAATATAATAATATAAATGCAGTAAAAATTTACCAATAACCGTTTACAATATGAGTGAAATGTGATAAAATAATAATAAACATATGTATACATTTTTATTAGGCGTGGGGGCAATAAAAATGAATGGGAAAAGAAAAACAAAGAAACTTTAGTAAATCACAGGCGTAGAGTCTGTTTTTTTTATATTAACTTTTAATAAGAGGAAGAAGAAATGATAGGAAAGAACTTAAAGAAAGTAGGGTTAACGGCTATTTTAACGATTGGAATATTTGTGCTGTTTGGATGCAGTATAAAGCTTGATGTTCCGACAAAAGACATCGAGGCGGTAAAAGAAACTACAATAGGAACTCTGGCAAAAGTGCCTGAAAAATACAAAGACAGGGCAGAGATACTAAATGCAGACGAAAAAGTAGAGCTTACAACTCTCGGCAAAAAGGAAATAACCTACAAGGTTAAGGACAAGGAAAGCGGAGAAGAAGGGGAAGTAAAGGTAGAGTTTAATATCGTGGATACAACGGGACCTGAAATAAAGTGCAAAGATAAAATTGAAACAGTCGTTGGAAAGAAATTTGATATTAACAAACATGCAAAAGCAGAAGATATCGTTGATGGAAAAATCGATAAAATCGATGTGAGCGGAGAAGTCAACACAAAGAAAAAAGGTTCTTATGAACTGACGTTATCCGCAGAAGACAAAAGCGGAAACAAAAGTGAGAAGAAAGTAACTGTTAAGGTGATAGATAAGCCTATGACTTTGGAGGAATTTTTTAATCTAGTGGGGGGGACTTGGGATAGTGACGCATATTACTATCATGAAGAAACAGATCAGAAAATTGAAAATTACGAATTATTTTTTGCAAAAGATGAGGGTGGATATAGATTTTGGATTGGTCGTAATAACTCTCCTAATATAAAAAATGGATATGCTGATAATATAAAACAGAATGGCAATATAATTACGTTAAAAATGCGTATCAGTAATCAATCCCCAGAAGGACTTCAAAGAAATTATACTTATAATGAATCAGGTGTAGTAAAAATAGATATATCAGAATTAAAAAATAATAAGATAGAATTGGTTTCATACACGGGGTTTAAATTTTATGATGATATGACAGGGAAATATCATCTTTATAAAAGATAATAAAAAATATTAAAGAGAGGGAAAGGAACAAAAAAATGAAGAAAAAAGTCATAGCACTATTTTTGGCGATGTTGATGATAACGGTGTCAATACCAGGTAATGTAACGGCAAGTGTATATATGACACCAAAGGATATAATAGAAGTTGATAAAGATGAAAGTAAAAAAGTTTTAAACGATCCTATTAAAAATACTGTGACCACTATTCCCGATGAAATGAGGGGAACCGCACAGGGAATGGTTAAGCAGGTGTTGGGTCATCTTGGGGAAAAACTTAGTACGCTTAATAAGGAATTTAATAACAAAATAAATATTTATAAGAAACAGTAACAAGTTATAACAATATTTTATAATAATTTAAACAAAAGAATTTCACAGTTCTTATTTTTTTGCAATATTAAGGTTATTTAATTATCAAAAAGAGTTTTTTTGTGGATATGTAATCTTATTAAAGCACAAACAATTAAGATTTTTTGAAAGTCACCGCTACCTTTTTATTTCGTTTTTCCCTCTCCCCCCTATTACATACATTTACACCATTCGACCTATATTTTAAATAATATATCACATCGTATGAAATAAAAATGAAGCGCGAAAAAAGAAAAATAGATTATTTAGTTCCTAATGGATAAAAAAACTGGAAAAACGCCACTAAATGTGGTATTATAATAAATATGTTAATATATGGTGCTTTTTAATGTATATCAAAAAAATAGAAGTAAATCAATTCAGAAATATAGACCACATAAATATTTCATTTCATGAAAAAAAGAATATATTTTACGGCAAAAACGCTCAGGGCAAAACGAATCTTTTGGAAGCAATTCTTCTTTGTCTTAATGGGTATTCTCACAGGGAACAAAAAAACATTGGATTTATAAGAATTTTACCATGACCAACAAATCCTGCCGTGGCA
>CAMSGF010000161.1 GCA_947058225.1 uncultured Eubacteriaceae bacterium | reverse complement strand
ACCCGTGATAAAAATGTCCCCCACTGCCTGCAGATCCTTACACACCCCCAATCCCCGCCGCCCCTCCTCTTTTTTACCTCACTTTTTAATAACATTTACTTTATATAAAAATAAAAAAAACACCGATTTATCGGTGTTTTAAATACTGTTTTCTTCTTCAAATTTTTTTATTTTTCTTAAAATAGTTGTCCTGTGAACATTGAGGGACTGAGCCGTTTTATTTATGTCATTATTATGATTTTCATATGCTTTCATAATAAGGTCGTATTCAAATCTGTCGACAGTTTCCTTTAGGTTTGATATGTTTTGTCTGTTCACAGTGTTTTCATATCCGAGTTGATTTAAGACACTTCCTGGAAGACACTTTGTGGAAATATTATTTTCAGTGCTTGTTACAACCAGCCTTTCCACCGTATTTTCAAGTTCACGTACATTTCCCTTGTAATATCCGTTGTATAATATATCTATTATATCCGAGTCAATGGTCTTGTTAAATTTATATTTTTCATTGTATTTATTTAAAAAGAAGTATACAAGGGGAATAATGTCTTCTTTCCTCTCTCTAAGTGGTGGGATAAGAAGCTTTATTACGTTAAGTCTGTAATATAAATCTTCCCTGAACTTTCCTTTTTCAACCAAATCTTTTAGGTTCCTGTTGGTAGATGCGATTATTCTGACATCACTTTGTATCGGTTTTACTGCTCCGACAGGATAGAATTCACCCTCCTGTAAAACTCTTAGAAGTTTTACCTGTAACGCTAAAGGCATATCTCCGATTTCATCCAATAATAAGCTTCCTTTGTTAGCTATTTCAAATAACCCCGCCTTTCCCTTTGCTCCCGCTCCGGTAAATGCACCCTTTTCGTATCCGAAAAGTTCTGATTCCAATAAATTTTCAGGAATTGCCCCACAGTTTATCTTTATGAACGGTCCGTTTTTTCTGCTTGACGTGTTATGTATAAGTTTTGCAATGACTTCCTTCCCGGTTCCACTATCCCCATTTATTACGACAGTCGTGTCAACTAGGGCCACTCTCTTTGCAAGGTCTATTATTCTCTTCATTTCAACGCTTTGCGCTATTATATCCTTTGTATTCGAAGTCCTATTTCTAAGGACTTTTAGTTCATTGTAATAATTTTGACTTACCTTTTTTACTGAATCAAGTTCACCTTTTATTTCTTCAAGTTCGGATAAATTTCTTATCTTTGTGACTACATAATTTACGACTTCTTCCTTTGGTGATGTGCTGTTTTTATTTATTTTTGTTATCATTGGGTATGCACTTATTAGATAATTTGTTCCTTGAATTTCCTGTGTTAATGTTACAGGCTTTTTTTCTTCTGCTGCAATAAGGCAGACGGTTTCCTGATATATTCCCTGTTTTTTTAAATCTTTTATATTCTTTCCGATTATATCCGGCTTTGTTAAATTGAATGTTTTTAAAAAAACGCTGTTTACACTCAAAAAATTCCCGTTTTTATCAACAGAATAAATAATATCGGGTGTTGATTCCATTATTGCATTTAATTCATCTTTTAAATCAAAATATTTTTGACTTAATTTATCATATTTTTCCTGCAACATTTTTTCATTCATTTAAAATACCCCTTCGTTTGAAGCTATTTCCCAAAGATAAAAACTTGCTATTGTAGCATAGGGAGAATATCTCTTTTTATACCTGATTAACTTTTGTTTGTCAAGAGTTTTGTGGTGATAAAGAAGTTTTAATCCTTTTTGAATCCCATAATCGTCAAAACTTAAGATGTCTTTTCTTCCAAATGAGAAAATTAAAAGCATCTGCACACTCCATTTTCCGATTCCTTTTAACTTGGTAAGCTCATCTATTATCTGTTCATCTGTTAAGTCCTTTAAAGCTGATAAGTTAATATTACCATTTTCTATATTAATAGCTGCATTTTTTATGTATTCTGCTTTTCTAAATGACATACCAAAGCTTTGCAGTTCCTCTTTTTCGAGGTTATTTATCTTCTCCGGCGTGATTTCTCCCAAATTATTTTGTATCTTTTGATAAATACTTTTTTGTGCCTTGGATGAAATTTGCTGACCTATTATGATATTTACCAATGATGCAAAAATATTATCGTTTATATTCCTTTTTATAAACCCTATTTTTTCTATTTGCTCTTTTAATTTTTTATCTTTTTTTGATAAAAAATCTATTTCCTTTTTTCCATACTCAAATATCATTGTTCTTCACCTTTTTTATATTTTATCACAAGAATAAATAAAAATAAAACACTTTAATGCTAATAATCTTCAATATGTGTATATTTAAAGGGAATTTATGGTTAAAAAGAAATAATTTAACATATTATATTTATGATTTTTGTTTTATTCTTTCTTTTTATAATAAATTACTTTTCTATTAAAATTATTTATTAATAATGTAATACAAAATAATATAATAACTTATTTATTTTTAAGTATTTTTTATGTGTGTAAGAAAGTAAAAGGGGGCTTAATATAGTTAAATGATTCTTTATTGAAATAAATAAAACGAACTTTAATAAATACAAATACAAAAAAATACTCATAAAAAATATAACATAAAAATATTGTGCTTTGTTTAATAAGCAAGATGCTAATAAGTTAAGTATAAAAAGTTGCTTTATAAATTTACTTTTTTAATAAAAAAACGACCGCATTTTGTCTGTTGCAGTCGTTTTGTTTTAATTAATATCCACTGTGATGATGACCGGAAAAATCTCTGTTGTGATATTCTCTGTGGTGGCCTCCATTGTTGTGGTAGTTATAGTTTCTATTTTGATTGTTATTATAGTTATCGTTTCTGTGATTGTAATGATTGTTCCTGCAGTCCCATACTTCATTTACATAACCGTTGGCACAGCAAACTGTATATATTGTTTCATCTCCGTCTTTAAAATAATAGTTATTGACAGGGCATCTTTTTCCGTCTATTACTGCATAACCTTTTTTTACGCTTGCGGAAAAGTTCCCAAGAGAAGTTTTTTGTATATATTCTTCAGACATACCGACATACGGAACGCCTTTTGAAATAGTTTCTTTTATTAATTTTTGTTCTTCCTTATAATCTTTATATTCATCCTTTACAGATATGGAAAATTCTTCTATTTCATCACTTAATGTCCTATTTATCTTATCGTCTTGAATAGAAATAACCGCTGCTTTATTATAAGCGTTGTTTATATCTCCTTTTTCATAATCATTTACACTATAATATATCGCCGAAGATAAGTAGTTTAACGTATTTCTAAAC
>CAMSGF010000160.1 GCA_947058225.1 uncultured Eubacteriaceae bacterium | reverse complement strand
GACAACTAAATTAAGGAACTTCTTAGTAGCATGGGATGATATAGGCTATACAGCACAAAGACTCCTCACGATATGTTCAAACCCAAGTCCGATATTTATAATCGCTACTGTCGGAATAACATTTTTAAACAATAAAATCGCAGGAATAATACTGCTTTTAAGCATATATATAACCGCCATATTACTGTGCTTTTTGACCTCTGTCCTTTCTAAAAGCAAAAATACCATAAGCTATAAGCAAAAAGAAGAAAAACAAAGTTTTTATAAAATATTTTCTAATGCAATAAGTAACTCTATGGTAAATTTACTTAACATTTTAGGGTATATTTTGTTTTTTTCTTTAGTTATAAATATATTCGACAATGCAATTTTTCCCCTTTTTAAAGGTATATTACCGAGTTGGACAGTCGCTGTACTCAAGGGAATGACAGAGATGACGATTGGATGTAAACAAATAAGCACATTAAAAAGCATCGATGTTTCATTAATGTTAACCGCAATGTCTTTCATACTCGGCTTTGGCGGGCTTTGTGCAAATTTCCAATGTCTTTCCTTTATAAATAAAACCGATTTGAGCGAAAAAGTATATCTGTTTTCAAAATTAATTTACGCATTTATAAATGCGTCTGTAACCTTTATATTCACAAAAATAATTTCAAAAGAAGCGATTAGCTGCTTTTACGTCGGATATATGCCCGGAATGAACCTTGAAAAAATTCTTTTGTTTCAGGGGATAGTTATATTTGTATTTTTAATTATATACGTGCTGATGAAGTTATTTTGGGATGAGTAGGTTTGAATACAAATATTTTCACGAATATAAGAAAATCTCCCATATTTTTTCACTTTTTATATATCTATTCTCCATCTTCATCCTCCCAACCCCAATCGAAACTATATAATCCTTCATTCCCTTCAATAGCCTTGTCAAGCTCCTCACTTCCCTCGCCTTTGAACATAATATCAAAAAAATCACCAAGTAATTCATTGAAAAAATCACCGAAATCATCCACTTCCCTCACATACCATTTACCATTTTTCTTTTTTAAACTTAACTCAAAATCACCCTTATAACTTTTTTTGACATTTAAAATATGTTTCTTCGTAATCTTAATTATTCCCTCTTCCCATTTTTTATCGTGAACGGCATCTTCTTTTAAATAATCTTTTTTAATCATCTCAATCGTAGCATCACTATAGCTTTCACCAAAGTTATAAGTCTTTATTTCAATTTTTGCGACAGCATTATTACCTTTTCCCTCAATTCCCTTTATATTATAATCAAAATCTAACATCTTCTTTTTTACTTCCTGCCTTGATTTTTTATCCACGACTCCAAAAATATCACTATTTAATAAAACGTGATTGATATTACTTCCCATATAAACTTCCTTTAATTTTTCCTCATCCTGCTCTTTTATCGATTGAAAAAACATATCGACACTTCCATTTATATCGCTATCCCCATTTAAAGTATCATTTACTGTGCCTGAACACGAACAAAAAGAAAATACTATTCCTATACACAAAACGATTAGAGCAACTTTTTTAAGTTTTAAATTCTTCATATCTTACTTCTTCCTTTCCTCAAATATTACTAATCTTCCCAAATATAAATTCCTCCAAAATTACCTTCATTTGTTTTTTTATTGTCAAATAATTTTTTACCATTTTTGTCAATTATATATTCAAACATCATACCACTTTGTTTTATCAATACAGCGTACCCATCATCAGTAAAAGGTAGTTCAACATCTGCTCCATCCTGCTTATTTTTAATCAGTAACCCATTTGAATAACTGTATCTTCCCTTTCCTATATTTAGGTCATTTTCTATAACGTTACTATCCGTATCGATAATTTTGGCTTCTCCCTTTTCATACACAAGAGAATATCCAAAAGAATCAAACTTATAATCAAAATCAAGAGTCTGTGCCAGTTCTTCATCTATTATCCCATTCATTTCATACTTAAAGCCTGTAAATTTTCCCTTTTTATCTATAAAACCGTACTTCTTTTCCCCATCAAATACCCAGGATATGCCATTATAAAAAGATGCCGCATTATAATATTTTGATGTATCTATAACAGTTTTCCCTTTTTTATTTATAAATTTTGAAGGAGAATTTTTACCTTTTATAATTGTTTCTGAAACAGCTTCAACAATATTCCTCTTATCCTCATCAAATACCAACGCAAGCCCCTCGCTAAAGGCTCTTGCCGCCTCATATTGAGGCTTAATAACCATTTTTCCGTTTCTGTCAATATATCCATACTTCCCATCCACACAAACACACGCTAACCCCTCAGAAAAGTCTGATTGCATAATATCTAAGGTTTCATACTGAAAATTCCCCTCTATCACAACTTCACCCTTTTTATTTATATATTTTAAAGCATACTTATTTCCTATCCTCTCACTATCTCCGACTACTTCTCCGACATACGCTCTTCCCTCATGAAAACTTCCGGCATCATCAAACTGAGGCTTAATGACATATTCTCCTTTTTTATTTATGTATCCATAGCAATAATAACTTTCTTCATCTTCACTTGTTTTTGCAACAGCAGCAAGACCTTCAGAAAATGGCTTTGCATCGTTAAATTTATAATCTATTACCATATTCCCGTTTTTGTCCATATAACCCCACTTATAATCATTATTACATACTGGGACCAATCCCTCACTGAATAAACAATTTTCTTTTTTTGATTCATCAACTTTCACATTATCAATCTTTATGATACTTTCATTTTCATATAAAAAAGTATCCATAATATACGGAATCGCTATTGCTGCAATAATTACAATGACTAATAATATTAACGCTACTCTCGTACTGCCCGGTGATTTTTGTCCATCTTTCATACTTGCCTCCTAAAATTATTTCATATTCATAATTCAATCACGCTCAAACAAATTAAAGTTTTTATAATACAAGAAAATTATATATAATACAATTTAATATTCATTTAACAAAGAAACAAAATAATTGTATTTCATATCTATTACTAAATATACCAATATAATTATTTAATTAAATACGACCCCAATTATAACATTAAAATAATTAATAATTTATTAACTATATCTCATATACTTACATTATAGTCATTTCTAAAACTTATAAATGCTCATTAAATATCACTTAAAAAATATTAAATACGTTTCAATTTTAAACCTTTTCTATATTATATATCTATTACATTATTTTTTACGTCTTTCTTAAACGCTTCTTTTTCAAATCTGGGATTATTCATACCAT
>CAMSGF010000159.1 GCA_947058225.1 uncultured Eubacteriaceae bacterium | reverse complement strand
AAAAACCCTGTCCGCACAGCGAAGATATAAATTCGCTTTTATCATAGCTTTTATATCTCCCTCAAAATATACCTTACCATTGTTCGTTTTGACTGTGTCAATATTAAGTTCATTAAGTTCTCTTTTTAAAACTCTCTCAAGACCGAATGTGCAACTTGCCGCAAATAGCATTATCTCTTTTTCCTCAGTTTTTCTAAATTTTTTATCTCATCCCTTATGGTTGCCGCCATTTCAAATTCAAGATTTTTGGCATACATCTTCATCTGCTTTGTCAAATATTCTATTTCTTCTTCTATATTCAGTTTCTTGTTCTTTGTCTTTTTCTTGATATTATTTCGTTTGTGCTTTCCATCCTCAAAGTCTTCCACACTCACAGACCACATCGCATTTTCAGTAGATTTAACGATTCCCTTTGGAGTGATATTGTGTTCTTTATTATAATTCTCCTGAATTTTTGTTCTTCTGCTCGTTTCATCAAGAGCTGCTCTCATAGAGTTTGTTATCGTATCGGCGTACATAATAACCTCTCCGTTTAAATGCCTTGCGGCTCTCCCAATCGTTTGGATAAGAGATGTTTCACTTCTCAAAAAGCCCTCTTTGTCCGCATCTAATATCGCGACGAGAGAAACTTCGGGAATATCAAGACCTTCCCTTAAAAGATTTATCCCGACTAAAACGTCAAATTCTCCCTCTCTTAAATTCTTTATAAGTCTCATTCTCTCAATCGTTTCAACATCTGAATGAAGATACTCGACCTTTATATCCGCTTCTGTCAAATACGATGTTAAATCTTCTGCCATCCTTTTTGTCAGGGTCGTTATTAAAACCCTCTCGTTTCTTTCTACCCTCTTGTTTATCTCTCCGATTAAATCTTCAATCTGACCTTTTGTTTTACGCACGCTCACCTTTGGGTCGAGCAGACCTGTCGGACGGACGATACACTCTTCAATATGATTTGAATGTTCCTTTTCATATTTACCCGGTGTTGCAGAAACGAACACAACCTGATTTAACCTCTCTTCAAATTCATCAAAATTAAGCGGTCTGTTATCGAGGGCTGATGGAAGTCTGAAACCATAATCGATTAGGTTTTGTTTTCTTGCCCTGTCCCCTGCATACATTCCCCCTATTTGCGGAACACTCACGTGCGATTCATCTATAAATGTTATGAAATCATCAGGGAAATAATCGAGCAGTGTATAAGGGGCAGCCCCCGCAGGAAGATTGTTTATATGTCTTGAATAGTTTTCTATTCCCTTGCAGGAGCCTATTTCCCTAAGCATTTCTATATCGTAATTTGTTCTCTCGGTGATTCTTTGTGCTTCTAACAGTTTGTTCTCATCTTCAAATTTCTGCCTTACCTCACCAAGTTCAGTACTTATCGACTTTATCGCCCTTTCAATATTGCTTTCATCTGTGACATAGTGACTCGCAGGAAAAATGAACACGTGCTTTCTGTTAGATAGAACCTCCCCTGTCAAAGCGTTTATCTCCATAATTCTGTCAATTTCATCATCAAAAAACTCAACCCTGATAGATTCATCCGAACTGTTTGCAGGGAAAATCTCAAGGCTATCTCCCCTTACCCTAAACGTTCCCCTGTGAAAATCTATGTCATTTCTCGTATATTGTATTTCAATCAATTTTCTTATAATATCATCTCTGTCCTTTGTCATTCCGGGTCGAAGCGATATAACAAGATTTTCATAATCAATAGGACTTCCAAGTCCGTATATACAGCTGACAGACGATATTATAACGACATCTCTTCTTTCAAAGAGAGCAGAAGTCGCAGAGTGGCGAAGTTTATCTATATCATCGTTTATGCTTGAATCTTTTGCGATATATAAATCTCTTCCGGGAACATACGCTTCAGGCTGATAATAATCATAATAAGACACGAAGTATTCCACTGCATTTTCAGGAAAAAAGCTTCTAAATTCATTGGCAAGCTGTGCTGCGAGCGTTTTATTGTGTGCGATTATCAAAGCAGGACGGTTTGTCGCCTCAATTATCTTTGCCATAATGTATGTCTTTCCGCATCCTGTCACACCGAGAAGTGTCTGGAAATCTTCTCCTCTTTCTATGCTCTCAACCAAGCCTTTAATCGCAGCGGGTTGGTCGCCTGTTGGTTCAAATGGTGAATGTACTTTAAAGTCTGGCATAATCTTCTCCTAACTGATTTTACAATTTATAACTTTTATCAAACACGAGGACGTATAAAACGAGTACGGCGCCGATTGTAACGAATAAATCTGCCACGTTAAAGACCGCAAAATTTATAATTCTAAGGTCAAAAAAGTCCACCACGTAAGAACGGAAAATCCTGTCAATAAGGTTTCCTATCGCCCCGCCTATTATAAATGAAACTCCTAATTTCATAAAGGTATTGTTATTAGTTTTTACCTCTTTATACAAAAAGTACAATAAAATTAATATAAAAACCGAAGTTAATATGGTAAGAGCCATCGTATTTTTATTAAATACGCTAAAAGCTGCTCCGGTATTTTCAACATATGTCAAATGAAAGACATCTTTTATAATAGGAAATGTAGAGATACTTTTCAAATTGTTTATCACAAGTAGCTTTGTAAGCTGGTCGATTATCGGACAAAGCAAAATTATCAATATACAAATCATAACTTTTCCTTTCTTTTTTAATATTATACCATTTTTATAACAAAAAAGATATTTTAAGTCATTAAATATAATATTACCATAAATACAGTGTAAAAAAAGGAAAAATAAATATTATTTATTGAACAATTTTTTATATCTTATCCCAGCGTAATATGCGTTATTTTTTTGTCTTAAAAAAACAAAAAGGAAATTACTGTACATAAACCACTACTCAAATATCGTAGGACTTATCATATATTCCTATAAAAATCTTTCAAATTTTTCTCAAGAAACAGTGTGAGCTTATTCTTCTTTTTTAAAAAAGTAACGTGTCTTTTCATTTCATATAAATATGAAATAATTTCTTTTTGTCTCATTCTTTTCTGATACGAAATTTTTTTATTTGATTGATATTACAAAATATATTATTAGTGATAAAATATCGAGAAATGTACACTATTCATAAATCTTTCAGATTTTTTATGTCTTCTTTTTGCAGACTAAATTTCCTTTATACTAAAATTATTTAATATATTAATCACATACAAAAACTTCTTTCCACTCCACATTTCACCGGCAAACTGTCTAAAAACTCGTCCCCGAAGCCGCAGCCGCCAACCTACAGGCTTCTCAGATACGCGTTCATGAACGG
>CAMSGF010000158.1 GCA_947058225.1 uncultured Eubacteriaceae bacterium | reverse complement strand
TACGCATTTATTTATACCTCCTTGATATTTTTTGGTGTTTGCAAAACAATTTTATTAGATGGTTTGAATAAATGCTATTTTTTTATACAAAAATAATAGTTGGGGGTTTTTCACCCAAACTATTATTATAGAACCTTAAAAATAAAAATGCTGTATTTTCAAGGGTTTTGGAAGTTAGAAATGCCAAAAATTATTTTATATTTGACAAAAATGTAACAAAAAAAACTAATACATATGTATAAAAATGTGACAAAATTTTATTTACTTTTTTTACACTCGTCAATGATTTTATCGAAATCAGAGATATACTTTTTATCTTGTTCTACCCTAAATTTTTCAAATTCTTTTTCTGCAAATTCTTTTGCCTGTTCAGATGATATACTTCCTTTGTTATCTAAAACGTCATATCTATTTGTTTTTAGCATTGTATCTAATTCGCCTGCCCAGTCTTTCATTTTCATAGGTATTTTCCTTTTGGCACGGTTTTCAGCTATATCTAAATACATATTAACAATATCTTGTAAGAAATCTAGTTCTTTATTTGTTAAATAGTTTTTTGCAATACTAACATCACTTTTTAATATTCTTCCTTCTGGGGAATGTTTCCAAGAAGTCAATCCCATATGTTCTTTTTTACTGTTTGCTCTATGATAAATTATTTCCGCTGCCGTTTCATTTGTAATGGCATAATGAAACTTATTTTGAATAGTAGCATAAAAATTATTTGCAATTTCAGAGTTTTTATTATAATCAATACTACATTCTGCAAAAATATCAGTTACTTTTTGATAAAATCTTCGTTCACTTGTTCTAATTTCTTTTATAATTTCAAGTAATTCATCAAAATAATCTTTTCCATATTTATTAGGATTTTTTAATTTCTCTTTATTTATACTATATCCTTTTATAATATATGACTTTAAAACTTCTGTTGCCCATTGTCTAAACTTTGTTGCTTTTTTTGAATTTGTTCTATATCCAACAGCTATTATCATATCTAAATTATAATAATCAATATTTCTATTAACCTTACGATTACCTTCGATTTGAACTGTTGGGAATTTCCCAACAGTTGAATCTTTAGATAATTCCTGTTCATCAAATATATTTTTTATATGTTCACTTATTGTAGATTTATCTTTTTCAAATAACTCAGCAATTTTGTTAAGAGGTAACCATATTGTTTCATCATATAAAAAAGCTTCAATCTCTATTTTATCATCTTCATTTTCGTAAATAATTAAATCGCCCTTAGTTAAATCTTGCATATAATTTACCTTCCTTTTTTATTATTTAAGTTTTTCTTTTAACTGACGTATCTTTTTACTTCTACTTGGTTGTTCATTTAAAAAAAATATTTTTTTCAATTAAAATTATTCTCTCTTAGGAGTCATATCTCTACTATAGGGATTACTAATAGACTTTTTATATAAAATTACTGTTATAGTGTGATTTTTGTAATCATAAATATCTTTTATATAGTTGCTTGTATTATTTAGGAACATGTATGTGCTGTAATAATTGTATAACTATAAGAGTTAATCGTTATTTTTATATTATCTATTTCACAATACCAATTCTTTCCTTGTTTGTATATATTACAATGTTTACTCAAAATTTTATTTTTACAATATTCCACGACATCATTTGTATCTAATTTTAAGTTTCTCTTAATTCTAGCAAGTCCCATATCAGTAGTATGAACTTTATCTATATTTACTAACAATATTTCTTTATCCATATAATTAACCCCCTATTAAAGTTCGAATAGCTTTATATAAATGAGGCTTAAATTCATTAATAGGCAAGGGGTCACTATATAAAATAGAATTAAAACAAGTAGAACTTACAAGCTCTATTATCATATATAAAGTGACTTCTGGATTTTCTAAATGAATATTATTTTCATGAATGCCTTTTAAAAATAATTGATAAACACTATCTTCCTTATTTTCATGATTCTCATATATTTTTAAAACAGTATTGTGATAAATGCCCCAAGATAAATTTTTAGAAATAAATTTTAACAAAGCAGGGCTTTTGGTAAGTTCATCAATTACGTAATTAATGATAAAAATTACTTGATCTGCTAAATTAGAAATATAATTTTTACGTAGTTCTATAAGAGCATCATTAAAAAGGCGTTCAGATTTTTTTACGATTAGAATATCTCTAATTTCATATTTGTCTTTAAAATATAAATAAAAAGTACCTTTAGCAACATTTGCATTATCTACAATTTCTTGAATAGAGGTATCCTTAATTCCTTTTTGTGTAAATAGTTCAAAAGCAGTTTTTAATAACCTTGTTTCTTTATCTTTTTCTAGTGATTCTTTTTTCATAATAATCCCCATTTCTTAATATAAAAGTGTTAATCCATAGTTTAGTTACTTATAACATATACATGCTATTTATTATTAACATTATGTCATATTTTAGACTGTTGGTCAATATGATTTTAGTATTTCATAATTTTTACAAGCAAATATCTACAGCTAATAAAAAACTACTATCAATTTTAATAAAAATGATAAAGTAGTGTATAGTAACATCTAAATTATTAAAAGGTAAATTGTAAAAGCAAAATATAGTTTGTAAAAGTAGTGATAATTGGAAGATAAATTATTAAAAATAAATTAATATTTCAAAACATATTGACTAACGGTCATTAAAAGCGTATAATATAAAAATGACTAATGGTCACAGATTTAAGATGGCTCAAAAAAATTCTTAGTCATAAAATCAAAATAAATAGAAAGGAGCATTTTTTATGCAGAAGTTTGGAAAAGCAATTTGCAAACATAGAAAATTAATTTTAATAATTGCTTTACTATTAATTATTCCATCTATCATAGGAATAAAGGCAACTAAAATTAATTACGACATACTAGTGTATCTTCCAGAAGATGTAGAAACAGTGCAAGGAGAAAAAATATTATCAGAGCAATTTAACATGGGGGCATTCTCCATGGTCATATTAGATAATATGCAAACAAAAGATATTTTAGCTTTAGAAAATAAAATAAAGCAAATAGATAATGTAGAAAAAGTAGCCAGCATAGCAGATGTAATAGGAACTACCATTCCAGTAGAAATGCTACCAGATGAAGTAAAAGATAATCTATATAAAGAAGATAAAACGATTATGCTAGTAACTTTTAAAGACCAAATATCATCAGATACCACCATGCAGGCAGTAGAAAATTTAAGACAAATTACAGATGAACATTGTAAAGATAATGCAGACAAATATCCGGGAAGTGACAGAACAGTTTGAAAAGACAG
>CAMSGF010000157.1 GCA_947058225.1 uncultured Eubacteriaceae bacterium | reverse complement strand
TCTCAACAGAATCCGGAACATACCGCGCCTCATCCGGCGTCACTGCAACAGAAACTTCTGATTTATCGCATATTTCTATAACAAGGGCAGGGATTAAATTATTCCCTCTACCAAAATAGACAAGAACCCTCTTGCCTACCTGTATTTGCTCTTCAATTTTTTTGGGAACTATATAATCGTATATACTGTCCCCTGCAATGCTTAAATTATCGATTAAAACCCTTGCTATCATTTATATTTCCCATTTTAAAGCGAACTGTTTAACATTTCATTCAAATCTACATCGGTTTTAACTTTCGCAGGTTTTTCATCTTCTTCGATTAAATAATATCCGACCTTATCCTGATCGATTTCTTCAACTGACACGGTTATTAAATTGATATAATCTTCATTGATAAGTTTTTCTTCTCCCTCATAAAGCTCCCTCGCCCTTTTTGCCACAACCTGTGCAAGCATATATTTGTTGCCTACTTTTTCCAAAAGTCTGTCAATAGGCGGATTTATCATTGTAAACATAAGTTATTCTCCTTAAATGTTTTGTAGTTTTTTATTATACACTTTTTTAAATATAATTGTCAAGATTGTATGTTTTAATACTAAAATTAATAATGTAACACTCCTTCATCGGAAAACATTATATTTGTATGAAGAATGTTTTTATTTTCTTCATCTCCGACATACGAATAAATACAAACATATCCCTCACTGGTTTTATACCTTGCAAATTTGTTGATGTTTTCTCCCTCAATCATCGTAAACTTAACGAGTGCATTTAAAATATCGTCCAAAAAACTGTCATTTGCCATTTCCAGACAATCAAAAATTCTCGGACTGCACCCTAACACTCCAAGCTTTTTATTTGCTTCCAACATATTTGAAAAATCATCTATACCTTTAGCCATCTTTTTCTCCTTTTTTACCTAACAAATCTTCCAACGTCTTTCTGACATTGTTCTTTGCATCTTCTTGAATTTCTATAATCTTTGCACCTCTCATCTTTGCAACACTTCTTAAATCTCCCGCTATGGCAGTGTGAAAGCTCGCTCCTATAACGAGGAAAATATCACCCTTACTCATACTATCAACAAGTTCGTATGCTTTTTGATAATTGGGTGCGGGGTCACCGTATAAAACGGGCTTATTATAAAGCGTATGTGCTATATCCATTTCATCATCATCCGGCAGACATCCATGAAGTTCCAAGGGAGTGCTCCCTGCGAGAGTATGAAGTCCGTCTATATTCATTGTGATTATAGGAACATTATATTCAGCCAAAGCAAAATGTGCATCATTTGGCTTTGCTCCGTTCATATTATCCTTTAACTGTTTTATAACTTTATTATATTCTTTGGGATTTGAAATTGCATAGGAACGAAACAGTTTTTCCCTGACATCAGGCCTTTCCATAAAAGTAGGGATATTGCTTTGTTTTGATATTCCTGCTCCCGTAAATGCAATAATCATTGTTATCACCTCTTAATAATCATAATATCTTTAATTTTTATAACTTTAATAATAATATTATATCACAGTTTTTAATAATATCATCACTTTTATATCCATTATTTTTTTATAATAAAATTATATTAATATAAAGTTTTTTTTATAATAAGTTTAAATATAAAAATTAGATGCTTTATTTTATTTTTAATACATCACATTTATCTTTTTATATTTGATTATTAATTATTTATTTTATATTAAGTAAAATTTTACAGATGTTTTATTTATCATTAAACATATCTTTCTAAAATGAACATAAAAATTTTTTTATCCCTAAATAAAACTATCTTCGTTTTTATTTTAACAAACAAAATTTTAAACTTTTATAAATAACAGATTAAAAACATTATTAAATTTAGCTCTTAACTGAATTTATTATAAATTGATAAAAAGTAAATCATAAATTTATATAAAATATGCACTTTTTCATTATTAAAACACCTGATAATTATATCCTACTATAAAATTAAGTATAGATATTTATTAATTAACAACATATTTTTCTCTTTTTAATATTTTGATTTATTTTAAAAAAATTAAAGTAATTATTAATATCTTTTATAATAATCTTCCTTCACCACTATTTTCACCATCTTTAATTTGACAATAATTTGTTCATATATTAAACTGTAATAAATAATACATAATATATATTAACTGGAGGTTTTAATGATTAACTACGGTATTTTAAGTACGGCTTCGATAGTTCCAAGATTCGTAAAAGGGATAGAATTAAGCAAGGACAGCAAGGTATATGCTATATGCTCAAGAAGCCTTGAAAAAGCAAAAAAGACGGCAGAGGAATTAAATATTACAAACTATTTTGATGATTATGACAAAATGTTAGACGATAAAAACATAGATATAATCTACATTGCAAACATAAGCTTTGCTCATTATGAAAGTGCATTAAAGGCTATACAAAAAGGTAAACACGTGTTACTCGAAAAGCCGTTTTGCCTTAAAAAAGAAGAGGCTGTTCATCTGTTTGAAGAAGCTAAAAAGAATGATGTATTTTTAATGGAGGCACAAAAGGAAGTATTTGTTCCTCTTACAAAAAAACTTAAAAAATTCATAGAAAATGGGAAAATCGGAAAAGTGCATATGCTCGATTTTACCACATCTTTTCCAAAGGACTATAACGATTGGATTTTAGATGTATCAAAGGGAGGCGGGGTATTCTTTACAAACGCAGTATACACGATAGAATTTATAGAATACATTTTTGACAGACAAATAGATTTATACAGCGGAATGGCGTCTTTAATTGAAAATTTAGGCGACAGTCAGTGTATATTAAATTTCAAAATCGGAAATACACTCGCCATAAGCAAAATTTCAGCCGAGGCAAAACTTATAAACAAACTTATAATTTATGGAGAAGAGGGATACTTTGACTTGGAGAATTTTTACAGGGCAAGTGAAGTGAAGGTTCATTATTTTGATGACAGGGAAGATGAAGTCATCAAGATACCGTTTGAAAATGAAATGGTATTTGAAATTGACCATGTCAGCGAATGTATAAAAAATAATAAAATCACAAGCGATGTGATGACTCCTGAAAGGAGCATACACGCAGTAGAGATACTTGAAGATATACAAAAAAGTTTTAAATAAAAGCCACCTGTTTGGTGGCTTTTTGTATATTTTTAAAGCTATAATAAATTGCCGCGTCTTGAAATTTAAGTTATATTATTGTTGTTAATACTTTTACCCTTCCTTTTTGCGTGGATATGTGGAAGATACGGGAGGGGCGGCGGGTGAAGTGCGGCGTTTGCGAAGGGGACGAAAGGCG
>CAMSGF010000156.1 GCA_947058225.1 uncultured Eubacteriaceae bacterium | reverse complement strand
ATTTTTCAGATGATATGGAAAGTGTAAAGATTTACCCATCACAAAATGCAAACGGATGTGTACTTCGTTGCGGCTCACTTGGAGAAAAAAGTCAAGGTTATGATTATTATCAAAATATGATGCTTCTTGGCGGAACATATTATGGAAAAACAAAAGACGGAGAAGGCATTCAAGGTTGCAATGTCAGGTTTGGTCATGCTTCAAATATTAAACTTATAGGAATGAGCGTCCAGTATAATCACGGTGCCCATCATGTAGAAATAGGAGGAGTAAAAAATGTTTTAATTTCCGATTCAAAATTTGCACACTTTACCAACCCTCAAAACGATGGAACAGGTGATGATGAAGACCATCTAAGCATTGAAGCTGTACAATTTGATATAACTCACAGGGAAAGTGCTAATTTCGCAGGATACGGAATACATGATGACTTACCTACAATTTCAACAACTGTTCAAAACTGCACGTTTGATGATGTCCAACGTGGAGTGGGAAGTCACCATTCTGTAATAAGCAGAGGCCATAAGAGAACTTATAATGACATAAAAATCATAAACAACTCTTTTTCAAATATCCCAGACAGAGCAATAAGTGCTGAATACTTTACAAACTCAGAAATTTCAGGGAATACAATGAAAAATGTAAATTCAGGAATTAATTTAAGTAATATGATTTACAGTCAATTTTATCAACCAAATGATGAAAGTGGGTTACCAAATGCAACAACTGCTGATTTAAATTTAAATATGAACACTAAAGTTTATAATAATAAAATTTATTTGGACGACAGTAAAGACCCATGGAAGGGACATGCAACAGTTAAATATGCAATAAGGCTTGGAGGAGAAAGTGTTACTTCCGCTCAAATTAATAAAGACACGGGAAAAGAACATAAAAACAAACCTATCCCCGCAGGTAAATATATGGTTTACGGAGTAACAATAAACAATAATGAAATTGGTGTCACAGGCGGTTCGAAAAAAAATATTGATTTTGGAATATTTTTAAGCGGAGCAAAAAACAATGTTATTAAAAGTAATACAGTTAATCTTAACAGTCATGATCATAAATCAGAAGGAAAGGGCTTTGGAATCAGAGCATTAAACGGAAATAATAACGATATTTCATACAATAAAGTCTACAATTGCACGAATGCAGGAGGCACTGGTATCGCTGTTGGGAAAGATATTACAAGCGGAAAAGTTAATAATAATATTATAAGTAATATGGCAAAAAACGGAATAAGGATACATCAAGGAGCAAAAGTATCTGAAGTAAACAAAAATACAATTACAAAAACTAAAGATATTGCATTGTCAGTAATAGAATCAGGCAGCAAAGTAACTTCAAATATATATGCAAATAAAATAACCGGAGGAAATAGTTCTAAAAATGCAATTCACGTAGAAAATGCTTATGTAAAAAGTATATCCACAAACACCATAAAAGGAGCTGTTCAAACAGGTGTCAAGGTAAGAGGAAGCAAAGGAAGTGTAGGCACTATATATAAAAATACCATAACAGCAACAAGCAGCAACAGTATTGCTGTTGATACAAAAGGAAGTGTTACAGGTTCAATAAAAAATAATAAAATAACGGGAACTAAAAATAACTTTGGAATTTATTGTGCTGATGCAAAAAAAATTGCCTCGATTACCGGAAACAGCATATCTACAAAAAAACAAAAAAACAAAATACTTCTGCCAAAGAAAACTACAATATATAGCAAAAATTATACAATAAAACGAAAAAAATCATTTAAAATTTGGCATGGCGGACCAAATCCTAAATGGAGTTCAAGTAATAAGAAAATTGCTAAAATTGATAAAAACGGAAAAGTTACAGCTTTAAAGAAAAAAGGAAAAGTAACTATTACTGCTACATCAGGCGGTGCAAAAGTAAAGATGACAGTAACTGTCAAATAACAATATCATATTACATATGATAAAAAATACCATAAAAAATCGAGCAGTTAAACTGCTCGATTTTTTACTTTTTATTTAAAACCACATTATATTATCGTCTTTAAGCTTAAAATTATCCCCATCTTCATATGGGTCATAATTATCTACATTGCATCCGAATTCTTTAAGGAAACAAATCTTATTATCTTCATTCCATTTAATAAGACTCATCCCATCAAAAATTTCTATCTTTCCGTCATTCATCAAATCTTCAAAATACCATTCCACTATCGTTTGACTGTCTTTATGAAAAAACTGCTTAATATCCCACCTCAAGACATCTCCCCTTTTATTCCATTCATCAAACCACAATTTAATCTTTTTGGAGGTTTTATATTCAGGGCCAAAACTTTCAATATATAAAGCATCTTCACTAAATATATCACATATTCCCATATCCTCTTTTTTTAACCACATCTCAAACCATAGTCTTATAATATCTTCTCTTTTATTAATCATAAAAATTATAACTCTATATTGGCAGGATTTAATAAATCTTTTTTAAGCGTCATAAGAACATTTGCCATTTCAGGGAAATCTATTAGGTTCTTATCTGAATTGATTATAACCTTAATCGTATCTTCATTTACAAATACAATAATTTCAACCTTTTCCTTACATTGTTTAGGGAAGAAGTAATCAATATCAAAGCTGTTTACATCTATAATCTTGTATACACTTTCAAGTTCATCCTGAGCAATGTAGCTATTTTCCTTAATTTCATTTACAGTTGATTTTGAAACATTTTCTATAATCTTTCTCGTAAAAGTATCTCTGTATTGATAAATAAAGAAGCTGTCATCAAAGGATGGAATATCGTGCTTCTTAAGTGAACACGCGATAGCTTTTATAGTCGCATAAAACATATTTCGTTTCGTAGGCTCTAACGGCTTTAATCTTTCCTTTATGGCACTGCTGTCTACATTAATACCCATAGCAAGTGAATTATGAGTATGTGTAGATAATACGAGTTTATTATCATCATCAATCTTTCCGAGTATATCTTCATCTACAATAATCGTATTTATAACTTCATCATTTAACGTGATAACAACACCTTCCTGATAATATCCGTCATCATCTATCTTAGGAGAATGAACTTCCAATACGTCGTTATTTTCCTGCCTTTCTATTTCATCTAAAGAAACGTCTTCTCCGGTAATACTAGTTTGAATGGCATTTTGTATAATATCGTCATCTTTATCTTCAATTTCCTGAATTTCTTTGTCTTCTTCCAAAACAAAATTATTTTCAAGGTCGACTCTTTCTTCTTTAGTGCTCGCTTCACTTTCAACAGTTTCAATATCACTGTGATTTACAATAATACTTTCGCTGTCCGCATCCA
>CAMSGF010000155.1 GCA_947058225.1 uncultured Eubacteriaceae bacterium | reverse complement strand
GTAGGCTCTATCTCTTCCAGTGCATTAACCACTATAATAGGTTTTGCAGCACTGATGTTTATGAAGTTTAAGATAGGTATCGACATGGGAATTGTAATGTCAAAATCAATCGTGATAAGTTTAATTACCATAATGACATTTCTTCCTGCGATGACTATGTATTGTTATAAATTAATAGATAAAACAAGACACAATATGCTATTTAAAAATTTCAATAAATTTGCAAAAATCGTTCAAAAAGCAGGACTGCCCATACTAATTATATTTTTAATGCTAATTGTTCCAAGCAGACTTGCAAGTGATAAAATAACATTTTTATACGGTGCATCGAAAATGTTTAAAGATGAACAGGCACAAATTAACACCGACAGAGAAGAGATAGAAGATTTATTCGGAAAATCAAACCAGCTCGTATTGATGGTACCAAAGGGAGATTTAGCAAAAGAAAAACTTTTAACCGATGATTTAAAAGAAAACAAAAATATCAACAGCGTAATATCTTATATAAATATGGTAGGCTCGGAAATTCCGATGGAATACGTTCCTGAAAATTCATTATCTATGCTAATCTCAAAGAATTACAGCAGAATGGTCATAAGTATAGATTGTGATGCAGAAGGAGACAAAACATTTAAAACCATCAATGACATAGAAAAAACAGCCGGAATTTATTACGATAAGGATAAGATTTATATATGCGGGGAAAGCCCAAGCACTTATGATTTAATGAATACCGTCCAAAAGGATAACAAGGTGGTAAACAGTATATCAATGCTTGCAATATTCCTTGTACTGCTATTTAACTTTAAATCGGTATCCATAGCAGCGATACTGTTATTTGTAATTAAGGTTGCCATATGGATTAATTTTTCAATTCCATATTTTAGGGCAGAACAGTTAAATTATATATCGTATCTGATAATTTCAGCGATACAGCTTGGTGCAACCGTAGATTATGCGATTCTTTATGCAAGCAGATATTTGGAAAACAGACAGATAAAAGATAAAAAAGATGCAATTTTATCGACAATAAATGATACCACGCTCTCAATATTAACTTCAGCGAGCATAATGATTTTAGCAGGCTTTATGTTAGGCTTTGGCTCAGGAAATAAAATAATAAGCGAGGTGGGGATGCTTCTTGGAAAAGGAACCTTATGCTCCACACTGCTCGTATTGTTTGTACTGCCGAAGCTATTAACTTCACTGGATAAGGTTATACAAAAAACATCTCTTGGCTTAAAATTAAAGGAGGAATTATAATGAAAAAAATAATCAGTATATTATTATCGATGGCTATGATTTTTTATATGGTAGATCCCATATATGCCTCACAAAAAAATACGACAAAGGAAGAAAATGTATATGTAAATTTAAAACAAAACGGTGTTGTGAATGATATATATGTGGTAAATGAATTTAATTTACAAAAGGATGATAAAATCATAGACTATGGAGATTACTTAGACATACGAAATTTATCAAGCAGTAAAAATATAAAAAGAAGTAATAAAAAAATTCAATTAGATGGCAAAAAGGGTAAAAATTATTATCAGGGAAAATTAAAATCAAAGGAAATACCCTGGAATATAAGGCTAAATTATTATTTAGACGGACAAAAGATAAACCCAAATGATTTAATCGGCAAAAGCGGAAAAACAAAAATTACGATGGATATTTCAAAAAATAAAAACGTATCTAAAAACTTTTATGACAGCTATATGTTACAAACCACTATGTATTTAGATTCAAATAAATGTAAAAACATAAAAGCGAAAGATGCAATAATAGCCAATAATTCAGACAATAAACAACTTACGTTTTTAATTCTTCCGGGCGATGATAAAAAGACAACCATCACTTTTGATGCAACTGATTTTGAAATGGAAGAGGGAATTACGTTTAACGCTCTTTTGCTTTCCATGGGAGTAAATATCGATACATCAATGCTCACAGATTCCACAAAACAGCTTGAAAGTGCAATTTCTTCACTCTCAAACGGAAGCAATACATTAAAAGAAGGTTCAAGAAAGTACAACGAAGGGATAAGGCTTATATCAAAATATATGGGTGAATTATCTGCTAACAGCACAAAGGTAAAAGAGGGAATAAAAAAGTCTTTGGACGGATTAAAAACAATAGAGGGTGAAATAAATAAAATCAATATAAATGCGCCAGTATCAGGCGATACTTCAGGTGTTAATTCACAGATTACAAACAGTGTTACGGGAATAGTTACAAATGAAGTAACCTCTCAAATGCAATCTGTTATGGCAAATATAAGCTCGGGTAAAGACGATGTTTATAACACTCTGGCAGCTACAAATCCCCAATTAGCACAAAAGTATGTTTCAAATATACAAAATAATATTACAATGTCTTGTAAAAATGTCGGAACAAAATCAGCTGAATCGACTTCAAAAATCGTAACCGATGCATATGACAAAAATATAAAATCAACACTCCAAACACTAACATCATCGGTAAAAACTTTAAAATCTGCATTAAAACAGCTTGAAAGGGGAATGAACAGTCTATATGTAAATTATACTGCATTTGACAGTGGAGTAAAATCTCTTGATAAAAACACGACAAAACTGTACAATTCCTATACAGCACTTAACGGAGGTATTCAAACACTAAATAACGGAGCTAATACATTAAATAACAAGACAAGCGGATTAAATGACAAAGTCCAAAAAGAGATAGATAAGGCTATGGAAAAATTTGAAAACAACGATTATATTCAACGCTCATTTGTCTCAAAAGATAACACAAATATAAATGCAGTTCAATTTGTCATAAAAACAGACGGAATAAAAAAAGAAGAAGAAAAACAAAAAAATGAAGAAGAGAATGAAAACTCATCTTTAGGAGATAGGATAAAAAATTTATTTAAATAAAAATATCAATGATAAAAAAGCTTTGAGTAAATAAACTTAAAGCTTTTTTATTAAAAAAACTATTAATTTTTTTGTAATGTATATAATAATTTGATATAATTAATTGGTATTTTTATGCAAGGAGGGAAATTTTGAACAAAATTATAGAAGTGAGTAATCTTACAAAAGAATATAAAAATATAAAGGCAATAGATAACCTCTCTTTTGATGTTTATGAGGGAGAAATATTAGGGCTTTTAGGACCTAACGGAAGCGGGAAGTCCACGACAATTAATTCTATCTTGTCACTGCTTAATTTTTCTGACGGAAACATAAAAATTTTCGGAAAAGAAATGAAACCCGATTCATACGACATAAAAAGCAAAAAGATCGGAAGAGCGTCGTGTAGGGAAAGAGTGTAGATCTCG
>CAMSGF010000154.1 GCA_947058225.1 uncultured Eubacteriaceae bacterium | reverse complement strand
AAACATTGGAAACAGCCCTGCAGAGCCTGACCGAGGACTGCGGGAATTTTAGGCTTTTCACTTTTTGGCACGAGAAGAACTTTTGCGTTAAATGACGATATGAGCCTTAATTTAGAAAATATAAATGATTTTTTAAATAAATACGGAAATGATAAGTTTTTAATCTTTGGCTTTACGTATATAGTATGGGAATACTTTTACAATGAATTAAAGAAAAACAAGTCTAAAATCAATTTGAAAAACGGAGCTTTAATTCATGGCGGAGGGTGGAAAAAGCTAATCGATAAAGCAGTATCAAAGGATGAATTTAAGAAAAGATTAAAAGAAGAATTTGGAATAAAAAAAGTATTTGACTACTATGGCATGGCAGAGCAATCAGGCAGTATTTTTATGGAATGTGAATATTCCAATCTTCACGTTTCTGATTATTCAGCTGTTATAATGAGAAATAGTCAGGACTTTTCACCTTGTAAAATAGGGGAGAGAGGACTTATTCAGGTTATGTCGCTCATTCCAAAGAGTTATCCGGGTCATAGCCTTTTAACTGAAGACGAGGGTGTAATATTGGGAGTTGATGACTGTCCCTGCAAAAGGAAAGGAACTTATTTTAAGGTTATTGGCAGGGCAAAGGCGGCAGAACTTAGGGGATGCAGCGATGTATTAAAATAATTTTTTAAAAAATAATGAAAGGTCTTAATATGGATTTAATAAAGAAGTTAAATTTTATAATAGGAGATTATGACATATTACAGGGTTTAAAACATGAAAAACCTCTTGTTCCTTTTTGTGATGAAAGTGTTTCTTTTTTGTCCGATTTATCAAAGGAGCTTTTAAGGGAAAAGGATATAGATTTTTCCGATATAATAACATTTGCATTTTGGTGCAGAAAGGCAAATTTAGAAAAATTAAAAAGTGAATATATGGATAACAACCGTTTGGGCAGAGGAATAAGCCTTCATTTTGCCGCATCGAATATGCCGCTTATGTTCGCATATACTTTTTCGGTCGGTATACTTTCGGGAAACTGTGTCATTTTAAGATTAAGTGAAAAGAAAACTGAAAGTGAAAAAATAGTAATAGATAAAATAATTAATTTATTAAATTCCAAACATAAATCGTTTAAAAACAGGATAGTTTTTTTAAGGTATGAACACGATTATGAGATAAATGATATGTTATCCAAAATGTGTGATGTTCGGGTTATGTGGGGGTCGGATAATGCTTTGGAAGAGATAAAAAAATCTAAACTTCCTCCAAAATCAATAGATATTCCTTTCCCATCAAGAAGTTCGCTTGTGATTTTAAAAAGCAGTGAAGTTTTAAAAGAAGATGATATTGACCTACTAATTAAAAAATTTTATAACGATACTTTTTTATACGACCAAAATGCCTGCTCTTCTCCAAGAATCGTATATTGGTATGGAAATAAAAAAGACACAAAAAAAGCGAGAGAATTATTTTGGTATAAATTAAATGAGATGTTAGATAAAAATGAATATATTGTGCAACCCACTATCTCGGTAGGAAAGCTGTCAGCCGCTTTTATTATGGCGGATAAATACGATGATGTAAAAATTAAGCACTTTGATAATAAAATTGTGCTTGTAAAAGTTAAAAAACTAAAGCGTGATATGTGGGAAGATTCTATGGCAGGAGGCTTTTTTATTGAATCAGAAGGAGAGAGTATGGAAGATATTTTGCCTATATGCACAAAGTATGCCCAAACACTGTCTGCATTTGGATTTGACAATGAAAAAATCGTGAGGTTTTTAATAGAGAAAAAAGTCTTTGGAATTGACAGGGTTGTAGATATAGGAAATGCACTTGACTTTTCTATTCTATGGGATGGGTTTGATTTAATTGATATGATGTCAAGAAAGATTGGCATGTTATAGTTTTTTATATGATAAATCTTAATATTATAATATTTTATAATAAAATCTGTTTGACATTTTTTTGTAAATAAAGAAGAATTTTTATTATTAAATTATTTTATTTTTTATTTCCTTATTTATTGATATTGATTAAAAAAATTTTAAATTTAATAAAGATAAAATATATATTTTAATATTTATAATTATTTTTTATAATATCAATACATATTCTTTCTTAATTCTAATATTATTAATTTAAAATTTAAACTATTTCTATGGTAAAAGATATTAATAAATATCATTAGCAATTGGCTTTATATTGTAAAATAAATATTGTTATATTATAAAAAAAAGAAAAGATATTAAATCTTTTCTTTTATTTTTTCTTTTTCTTCTTTTTTCTTTTCTTAGGCTTTTTATTTGTTTTATTATTTTTCTTTTTAGAAGTTTGTTTTTCTTCTTTTGTATAACTCTTTTCAAGCTTTTCTCTTAATTCGCTGTCAATTTTATTATAATTGTAAAACAGTTTTCCAACACTGTCAGGATAACAATACTGATAATTATCTTCATTTTTTAGATATTTTATATTGTCTTTTATCTTTAAAAAGTGTTCATTTTGTTTGTATAAATAAATTAGGGCTGTATCGATATTTTTTGTCTTGTTAGCACCAGAAGATTTTGATTCTTTATTTTTGTCTTTTTTCTTATTTTTTTTATCATTTTTATCTGAAGTTTCCATCTCTTCTTTAGGGAGAAATTCAGGAAGGCTTTTAAATAACTCTCTTGCTCTTTCCGTTTGATTTGTCGTGTAATAATAAAGAACTATATGCTCATAAACCATATATATTTTTTTTAGTCTTATACCTTTAAAAGAAGAAATAACCTCATCTTTATTATTGTATAAAAAGTCCACCATTCTCTCATATCCGACATTTAATCTTTTTATGTGCTTTGTTATAAATTCATATATTACAAAGTCAAATACCATAATATCGTCATATGTCACTTTGTTTTTTTGAAGAATTTTTGTAAAAGAATCGGAAATTGTTCTTAAAATAAAGTTTTGTTTTTTATATTTAAAACTTTGGTTGTAACTCGATAAAATTAATATTTTTTTTGCTGCATAATATCCATCATCTTTTAATTTATTCTTTTGTATATACCCTGTTATTGAACTTTTATTTTGAAGTGTTGAATAAAATATATTGAACAGATTAAATAAAACATTTGTCATTAAAAATAAATCGCAGTAAAGCAAAATACTTTCATTTTGTACTTTAATATATGTTATATACATAAACAAAAAGTCCAATATAAGAAGTATGACACTTCCTATGTTGTTCATACATTTGTCATTTACAAGCTCATCTCTTATCATATTAAATTCTTCTTTTGTTTCAGGAAGTATTGATAGAGAGACGGACACTGCCGCCAAACTTTGTGCGGGA
>CAMSGF010000153.1 GCA_947058225.1 uncultured Eubacteriaceae bacterium | reverse complement strand
AAAAATGCATTGGATAGAAGAAAAAGAATAAAGGTGAAGAAAGATATAAAAAATCTACAATTAAGCTAAAAAACTATCTTCAAATATTCTACCCAATAAAAAAATTTTAAAATAATACTACAAAACATTTAAAACTTTTCTAAAGCAATAAAATAAAAATTTTTAAACAAACTTTTTTCAAATATAAAAATATCTAAAAAGGAGTAAAATAATTTTATTCTACTCCTTTTTTATTATATATATCATCTAAATCATATAAAAATACTATTCCTTGACATATCCGCATTCTTTATCCTGACAGAATAAAGTAGTTTTGCTTTTAGTTTTCTTTTCATATAAAACTTTGCCGCACTTTGGACAGACATTTCCCGTTGGTTTATACCACGACACAAAATCACATTCAGGATAATTCTTGCATCCGTAAAAAAGTCTTCCTTTCTTGCTCTTTCTCTCAACAATCTTTCCGTCATTACACTTTGGACAAATGACATTTAATTCTTTTACAAGAGGTTTGGTATTTTTACACTCAGGATACCCGGAACACGCCATAAACCTACCAAATCTTCCATATTTTATAACCATTTTAGAGCCGCATTTTTCACAAACCTCATCTGTTTCTTCTTCCGGAAGTTTTATATGCTCAATAGAACCTGCTTTTTTAAGTTCTTCATCAAAACCTGTGTAAAAATCGGATATGACTTCTTTCCAGTTTTTCCCACCTTCTGCAATATTGTCTAAACTGTCTTCCATATTGGCAGTAAAATCAACATCGACTATATCTTCAAAATTTTCCCTTAAAAGCTTATCAACCGCTTCTCCGATAACTGTCGGATGAAATTTTTTATCTATTAATGTCACATAACCTCTGTTTTTTATAGTAGACATAATAGTTGCATAAGTTGAAGGTCTTCCTATTCCCGATTCTTCCAAAGTTTTATTTAAACTCGCCTCTGTATATCTTGGAGGTGGTTGAGTAAATTTTTGAATAGGCGTTATTTTTTCAGCCTCAAGTATCTCATTTTCTTCCACAAGCGGAATTTCAATATCATTCTCTTTGACATCATAAACCTTTAAAAAGCCGTCAAACTTAATCTTTAACCCCGTACTTCTAAATGTATACTTCCCATTTAATATATCAATTCTAAGTGTCGTATATTCGGCAGGAGCCATTAAAGATGCAAGGAATCTGTTATAAATGAGTTTATAAAGCTTATATTGGTCATTTGTAAGAGATTTTCTTATCGTTTCAGGGTCCAATGTTACATCGGTTGGACGGATAGCCTCGTGTGCATCTTGAATTTTTACAGCGCTGCTGCTTGATTTTTTCAAAGTTTTATTCTTTAAATACTTTTTGCCGAAATTACTTTCTATATATTCATTTCCCGCACTGACTGCCTCTTCGGAAAGCCTTGTTGAATCTGTTCTAAGATATGTTATAAGCCCGATTTGTCCGACATTTTTTATCTCAATTCCTTCATAAAGCTGCTGTGCGACCGTCATAGTCTTGGCTGAAGAGAAGTTTATTTTATTTATCGCATCCTGCTGCAATGTGCTCGTTCTAAATGGCAGCGGTGCATTTCTCTTTTTACTGCCATGCTTTACAACGCTTACCACATAATCATTTTCTTTTAAAGCTTTTAAAATTTCATCGGATTGTTCTTTATTTTCTATCTTCGCCTTTTTCCCATCAATATACACAAGTTTAGATTCAAACTTTTCTCCACTATCCCTTTTAAAGATAGCTTCTATATTCCAATATTCTTCACTTTTAAAATTCCTGATTTCATTTTCTCTGTCGATTATAATCCTCGTTGCAACAGATTGAACCCTTCCCGCACTAAGCCCCCTCATAACCTTACTCCAAAGAACAGGACTGATTTTATATCCCACAAGCCTGTCCAAAACTCTCCTTGCCTGTTGAGCGTTGACTAAATCCATATCAATTTTATCTTTATTTTCAAGGGCTTGTTTGATTACTCTTGGAGTAATTTCCTGAAAGCGAATCCTGTTTGTATCATCTAAATCAAGATTTAAGTAATTCGCCAAGTGCCACGAAATTGCCTCTCCCTCGCGGTCATCGTCAGTTGCAAGAATAATCTCATCGGCATTTTTTGCTTTCTTTTTTATTTCCGCTAAAACCTTACCTTTTCCGTGTATAGTCTTATACTCAGGGGTAAAATCATTTTCTATATCAATTCCAAGCTTTGATTTTGGAAGGTCGATGACATGCCCTACGCTTGCAAGAACCTTATAATCTTTGGGCAAATATTTTTCTATTGTCTTTGCCTTTGAAGGCGATTCTACAATCACCAATTTATACGACATAATACACTCCTTGACAAAATTATTGCTGATTCAATATTTCTATTTTTGAACCCGCAACATTAACAATACCTCTAATTTCTAACATTGTCAAGATTGAATTTATATTATTTATTTTTAAATTTGTATTTTTGCATATCAAATCCGCAGTATTACTGCCGTTTGAAATTTGTATCAAAACTTTTCTTTCATCTTCACTTAAATCAAATTTTTCTATAAAATTATTTTGTTTTATACCATAATTTTCTTCTCTTTTCTCTTTTTTAAATTCTATATCTTTTACATTTTCTTCATTTACCGAAAAATTTTTTATCTTTGAAGCATCTTCCATTTTTTTAATATTCAAATCTTTATTGTTTGGAAGAGATTTTAAAACGTAATATAAATCTTCAAAGACATCTTTTACATTTAAAACAATGCCCGCACCGTCTTTTATTAATCTGTTGCATCCACCGGAAATTTTTGATGTTATATTTCCCGGAATGGCATATACATTTCTGCCCTGCTCATTCGCACATCTTGCAGTTATAAGAGAGCCACTCTTATAAGAAGCCTCCACGACCAAAGTCCCATAACAAAGTCCGCTTATAATCCTATTTCTCGCAGGAAAAAATTCTGCTTTTGGAGCAGTCCCCGGAAGGTGTTCGCTTATGACCATTCCACCTTCATTTATTATCCTCTCGTAAACCACACGATTCCTTGCCGGATAAATTCTGTCAACTCCACAACCCAATACCCCTATTGTATCTCCCCTGCCATCCAACGCTCCAAGATGAGAAGCCGCATCAATGCCAAGAGCAAGTCCGCTTACAACATCAAGCCCATTATCAGAAAAAATCTTTGCGAACTGCCTTGCAACATTAAGCCCGTAATTTGAAGCATTTCTTGACCCAACCATAGCTATCTTTGGAATATTATCACTTAAAATATTTTCACCCTTATAGAAAAGAACAGGAGGATAGTCATAAATTTCTTTGAGTAGCTTAGGATAATCATTATCTTCAATGGTTATATATTTTATATCGCTTTCTCTAATGCTTCCACCTGTACCACTTCTTCTTTCTTTGCCTCTGGTGCTT
>CAMSGF010000152.1 GCA_947058225.1 uncultured Eubacteriaceae bacterium | reverse complement strand
AATTAAATATAAATATAAAAAATTATAAATAATAAGGAAAATTTTATGAGAAAGAAAGGTTTAATATTAAAAGTAACGGGTATAACTGTATTAATTTCTATTACAGCCTTTCTTTTTTATTGTGATAATTTAAATAATGAAATTAAACTGGCAAATCTGGAATGTATAAAAAACATTGTATTTCAAAAGGATTCAAAAAAAAATGCCATAGGAAGTAATAAGAAAAAGGATATTAAGGATATTTTAAATGGCATAATTCCTACTAGAAAAGAAAGTATCAAGCCCTATCGGTTAAATTCCAAAGAGATGTTAAATCTAGGGTTAAGGCTTGATAAAGTAACGCCTGTAGGTTTATTTAATTACAGTAGCAATGACAGCTATTATGATAAGCCTTATTGCAATGTTATATATAAAATATCAAATGATAAATACAAAATGTTTCAAAGGTATATAGAATAAATATTTTTATATAAAATTATATGTTGTATTAATGTGAAATTTATCTGAAAATGCTTTAATACAGCGGTTTTTGTAGTTATTACGCTTTTGACTAAGCAATATATATATGCTATAATATGAAAAAAATTTTATAATAAAAGGGGTTAAATACATTGGGTATATTAAATAAAATAAGCACAGCCATGGATGACAAGGAAATAAAAAGACTTGCAAAAAAGGCTGATATGATTTTAGACTTGGAGGAAGAATATAAGGCTCTAAGCGATGAACAGTTACAAAATAAGACGAATGAATTTAAGGATAGGTTAAAAAGAGGTGAAACTCTTGATGATATTCTTGTGGAGGCTTTTGCGACAGTTAGGGAAGCCAGTGCGAGAATATTAAAAATGAGGCATTTTAAGGTTCAGTTAATCGGGGGGATGATTCTTCACGAGGGGAATATCGCTGAGATGAAAACAGGGGAAGGAAAGACGCTTATGGCGACACTTCCTGCATATTTGAACGCGCTTGAAGGAGAGGGAGTTCATATCGTAACGGTTAATGACTACCTCGCATCAAGGGACAGCAAATGGAACGGAGAGATGTTTAACTTTTTAGGGCTTGAAGTGGGTCTTGTTGTGCATGGACTTGACTTTGAAGAAAAAAAGGCTGCATATAACGCAGATATAACGTATGGAACGAATAATGAATTCGGCTTTGACTATTTGAGAGATAATATGGTAAAAAGTCAGGATGAGATGATGCAAAGGGGACTTAACTTTGCAATAGTCGATGAAGTCGACAGTATCCTAATAGATGAGGCGAGAACACCGCTTATTATCTCAGGAAGCGGAACTGAAAGCACGAAGAGATATTTTCAGGCGAACAGTTTTGTAAAGATGCTAAAAGAAGATGTCGATTTTGAAAAGGACGAAAAGGACAGCACAACAAACCTTTTGGAAGAGGGAATTGCAAAGGCAGAGAAATTCTTTGGAATTGACAATCTTTCCGATATAAACAACATCGAAATTCAACATCACATCAATCAGGCTTTAAGGGCGAACGTTCTTATGAAAAGGGACAGAGATTATGTAGTAAGAGATGGAGAGGTTTTAATCGTAGACGAATTTACGGGAAGAATTATGGAGGGAAGAAGATACTCCGAAGGGCTTCATCAGGCGATTGAGGCAAAAGAGGGAGTTAAGGTTGAAAGGGAAAGCGTAACCCTTGCAACTATAACTTTCCAAAACTACTTTAGAATGTACAACAAGCTTTCAGGTATGACCGGTACTGCTAAAACAGAAGAACAGGAATTTAAGGAAATTTATAATATGAATGTATATCCCGTTCCTACAAATATGCCTCTTATAAGAGAAGATTTAAAAGATGTGGTTTTTACGACTAAAAAGGGAAAATTTAAGGCAGTTGTGGAAGAGATAAGAAGAAGACATGAAACGGGTCAGCCTATTCTTGTCGGCACTATTGCGATAGAAGACAGTGAGCATTTGAGTAAACTTTTAAAAAGAGAGGGGATAAGACACAACGTTTTAAATGCGAAGTTTCATGAAAAGGAAGCGGAGATAATAGCAGATGCAGGGCAGTTAAACTCCGTTACAATTTCTACAAATATGGCAGGTAGGGGAACGGATATTGTTTTAGGAGATGGGGTTAAAGAGCTTGGCGGACTTCATATTTTGGGGACGGAAAGACACGAATCGAGAAGAATTGACAATCAGTTAAGAGGAAGGTCTGGAAGACAGGGGGATCCCGGCTCATCACAGTTTTTTGTATCGCTTGAAGATGACTTGCTCAGACTTTTTGGAAGTGAGAGGGTAAAAAGCTTTGCCGATAAGGCAGGGTTTGAAGAAGATGCTCCTATTGAAACAAAGATGCTTACAAAGGCGATTGAAAATGCACAAAAGCAAATTGAGGGGAAAAACTTTGGAATAAGAAAATACGTTCTTCAATACGATGATGTTATGAACAAGCAAAGGGAAGTTATATACGACCAGAGAATGAAGGTGTTAAAGGGAGAAGACATCAGCGAAGAAATAAAGAGTATGACAGAAGATATTGCTTTTAACATAGTAGATTCGTACACTACGAATGAAGAATTTACAGATAACTGGGATTATGAAAAGATAAGACAGCATATTTTTGATATATTCGGGGTTGATGTCAATATTGACAGAATTGACTCGGTAGAAAAGATAAAAGATATTGTCTTAGAAAAGATAAACGAGTATTATAAAGCAAAAGAAGAAAGATTTACGAGTGAGGAGCTTAGAAGACTTGAAAGGCTTGTTCTCCTCAGGGTTGTCGATTCAAACTGGATGGAGCAAATCGACAACATGGACCAGCTTAAGCAGGGTATTAACTTAAGGGCGTACGGTCAGGTGGACCCCGTTCAGGCGTATACAAAGGAAGGCTTTGATATGTTTGAAGAGATGAACGAGAGGATAAGGGAGGATACGATTAAATATCTTTTCCATTTGGAAATAAAAGAAATTGAAATTGTGGAGGAAAAGCCTGTTGAAATTTCTACGAACGCACCTGATGACAATTCTGTAAAAAAACAGCCAAAGGTGAATAAGAATAAAAAGGTCGGAAGAAACGACCCATGCCCATGTGGAAGCGGGAAGAAGTATAAGAAGTGTTGCGGGAAAAATAAGGCGAGTTAAAAATAAATTTGATTAAAATTAAAAGAGAGTAAATTTTTATTTTGCTCTCTTTTTTATTTAATGTAAATAATTTTGTCTATTAAAATTTAAATTATGAAATTATTGTTTAATAAATTAAAAAGATTTAATGAAAATAGAAATAAAAACTCTCATAAATAAATTTATTTCGTACTTTCTTATACCTTTTTTAATATTAAAGTAATTAACCACTGAATAAATTTTATAGATTTATTCAGTGGCAGTTGTTATAATGCAAAAAAGAAAAAAGCATTAGCTCTTTTT
>CAMSGF010000151.1 GCA_947058225.1 uncultured Eubacteriaceae bacterium | reverse complement strand
AAATAATGACGCAGTAATTTGAAAACTAATATGCTGGGACCCAAACCGATGATTAAAAACATTATCTTTTAACCAAAACAAAATAACTTTATACATGAAAATTTTTTATAAACAAAAACACAAATGAAAACGTCATTGTTTTTTCATAATTTTGTTGACAAGGGCATAAGTTTTTTTTATAATTAAAATGTTAGTAAATTAACTAATAGACCCACATAAGAGGGGAGGGTTGAAGAAATGTCGGAAGTTAGAGTCAGAGAAGGCGAAACACTTGAAAGCGCCTTAAAGAGATTCAAAAAGAAAACTGCGATGGCAGGAGTAATGTCTGAAATAAGAAAAAGAGAACATTACGAAAAGCCAAGCGTAAGAAGAAAGAAAAAACAAGAAGCAGCCAGAAAGAAAAAAAATAAAAGATAATTAGGAAGTGATATAATGGCGCTTAAAGAAGAATTGCTTAAAGACTTAAAAGCTGCGATGAAAGCAAAAGACAATGTAAAAAAGCAGGCTGTAACGATGGTGAGAGCTGCTATCCTTCAAATTGAAAAGGATACGAAAAAAGAATTAGGCGATGCGGAAATAATAGATGTTATTTCAAAGCAGGTAAAACAAAGAAAAGATTCCCTTGAAGAGTTTATAAAAGCCGAAAGAGAAGATTTAGTTGAACAGACCAAAGCAGAGCTTGATATTCTTATGACGTATATGCCAAAACAACTGACAAAGGAAGAGCTAACCGTTATAGTAAAGGAAGCTATATCATCAACAGGAGCAAAGACAAAAAAAGACATGGGAAAAATTATGAAAGAGGTTATGCCAAAGATAAAGGGCAAAGCCGATGGAAAAAGTGTCAATGAAGTGGCTTCTTCATTGCTTGAATAAATAAACAATAGAAGGATATAAATCCTTCTTTTTTTAAGACTTATGGAAAATATATTGATAAGTGCGTGTTTGCTTGGAAAAAACTGCAAATATGACGGAAAAAACAATAAAATAGATGATAAAATATTATCCTATCTAAAAAATAACTTTAACCTTATACCTTTTTGCCCTGAAAGGCTCGGAGGGCTTGATACCCCAAGAAATCCATCAGAGATAAAGGGAAATAAAGTTATGGATAATAAGGGAAATGATGTTACAAAATTTTTTAAAAAAGGGGCAAAGAAAAGTTTAAAACTTGCTCATTTTTACAGACCGAAATACATCATTTTAAAATCAAAAAGTCCATCCTGCGGCATAGGGGAAATATATAACGGAGAGTTTAATAAAACCATTATAAAAGGAGATGGACTGACTGCACAAGCCTTAAAAAAAGCGGGATTTAATTTACTAACTGAAAAGGATGATTTATTATGTCTACTAAAAGAATAGATTTACATATACATACGATAGCATCGGATGGGACGTGGACTCCTAAAGAAACTGTGGAAAATGCGATAAAAAACAATATCGATATTTTTGCTGTTGCAGACCACGATGAAACAAAAAACATTTTGGAAACCGAAAAGAAAGCAAAGGAAAATAATATCGACTTTATCAGGGCGATTGAGTTTACTTGCAAAGCATTTGACAAAGAGTATCACATTTTAGGATATGATTTGGATATAGACGATGAAAATGTTCAAAAAAGAATTAAAAAGACAGTACAAAACAGGTATTTAAGGGATACGAAGATAGTTGAAATGTTAGTTAAAAATTATGATTTTGACGTCAGCATCAGTGAATTTGAAGAATTTAGAAAAAAACCGATGACCGGAATCCCCTCAATTAACTATTTAAAAGAAAAAAACATCGCAAATGATTTAAAGACTTATATATATTATAAAGAGCAGGTAAAGCTATCAAAAGACGAAGATTTGCCCGATGTCGAAGAAGTAATACCGATTATAAAAAAAGCGGGAGGAGTTGCAGTTTTGGCACATCCATCTTATTACTTCCCAAAGTCGGTTATGCCAACAAAGCAATTAAATTATTTCAAAGATTTAAAAATTGACGGAATTGAATGTTACTGCAACTACAACAAACCAGAAGAAAATTTTAAATACTACATAGATTATTGCAAAAAACAAGGCCTTGCAATCTCCGCAGGCTCGGACTGCCATGGAGATACATATAAGGACAGGAAATTCGGAGAGCCTTATGTAACACTAGATATGACAAATATAATATCGAGAATGAAAAACTACAAATATTTGCAAAGTGAATAATTACAAAACTTGAAATGACAGATATTATTTTTTATAATAAATTAATAATTTAAAATTAAATTTTATTAAAAATATAAAGTTAAGAGAAAATAAATTAAAATTATAAAATCAATCGAACCAAATATTGCACAAACTCAATATTGCAGATTTATTAAACAATTAACTAAAATCATATAATTTAAATTATAAAATTAAACAAGACATATTAAATTATAAAATTGCCAAGAGGACGCTTAATGACTGTTTTTTTAAACAAAAGAGTTATCAGCAACAGACATAATAAATGAGACGAAAATATTTTGAGAAGACAGTATAAGCAATAAAAAATTCAAAAAGATAAAATTTTTATTCCAATAAAAGATACGAAGCCTGATTATAATTTTATGGAAACTTATATATCTGCCATTCAAAAACTTGTTATAAAAGATATTGTTTTATACGCTGACAGAAAGATTAAAGCTACAAAAGAAGTTATAAACCGTTAAAGGAGAATTATTATGCAAAGAAAAATAGATTTACATATGCACACAAATGCCTCTGATGGAACGTGGAGCCCTGACGAAGTCATCGAGAATGTAATAAAAAACAATATAGAAATTTTTGCTATCGCTGACCACGATGAAACGGGAAATATATTTGAAACTGAAAGGCTTGCGAAAAAAAATAATTTAGGCTTTATAAGGTGCATAGAATTTTCCGCCAAGGCTTTTGATTTAGAATGTCATATACTTGGCTACGATGTTGATATTTACGATAAAGCGTTAATCAAGAGAATGGAAAAGACAAAAAGAAACAAATACAACAGGGAAACAAAGCTTATTGAAATGCTTGTAAAAGATTATGAATTTAAAAATGTAAGCGTTAAAGAATTTGAAGAATACAGGAGAAAAAATACTGACGGAGTTGCTTCAATTAATTATTTGGAGGATAAGGGAATTGCAAAAAACCTGACTGAATTTACGTATTACAAAGAAAAGGTAGTCCTATCCCCCGATGAAGACCTGCCGCCTGCGGAGGAAATTATCCCGATGGTAAAAAATGCGGGAGGGGTCGCAGTTTTGGCACATCCGTCATACCACTATCCAAAAAGCGTTATGTCAACCGAACAGTTAGACTTTTTTAAAGACTTAGATATTGACGGAATTGAATGCTACTGCACGTATAACAAACCTGAAAAAAACTTTAAGTATTACGTCGATTACTGCAAGAAGACGTCTATTGAAATATCAGGAGGGCGACACGCACCATGGCGGCTGCGGAA
>CAMSGF010000150.1 GCA_947058225.1 uncultured Eubacteriaceae bacterium | reverse complement strand
CTCTTTTGGAGAGCATTTCTTTTATGGACAGGAAATGCATCTTTGCGGCAGTGCGAGTAGGGTATATATTGCATTTGTGGATGTATATGAAATATCGTTCATATCCGATGTTAGTTTTTCGATTAAATTAATGCCGCCGATTTTAGTTGAATCAACTCCTGCACTTTCAAGCCCTAAAATCGCCCTTGCGTAATCAGAAGGGTATAACAATGCTTTTTTCATATCGTTTTTTACATTAAATGCATAATTCTTAAGAAAAGTATCATTTATTTTTACATAGAGTCCTGCATTTTTTGCACTTGTAAGAGCAATTATACTCCAATCACCACCGTATGTGCTTGTAGTTGGGTTTAGAGTATTTTTTAATAAATATGCGGCAGTATTTTCAATTCTTGTGTTGTCAAATTCACTTGTCTTTATCAGCAAACTATCTTTTTTATTATCTGCCTTTTTGATAGGGCTTATAGATTCATCGATATTAGTTACTAAATTGTCAGTAGCTTTTAATGCTTCATCGATGTTTTCAAGGTTAATGCTTGTGTTTGCAAAGGTTGGACTTGCACAGATTAGCGTAAATAATAAACTAAGCAGTAGGGTTGTCAGTTTTTGTAATGTTTTTTTGTTCATTTTTTTGCTCCTTTTAAATTTTTATTATTCCATATTTTATTTTTACTCTGTTCATTTTTTCAATAAAAGGCCTTTTTAGAAAATATATGAAAAATGAACATGATATGGCGTGTATTAAATCAAACGGCAAACCTGCAATAAGGTATGTGGTTATAGACTTAATAGAAATGGCTGAATTTTCAGTATAAATCAAAAGTGAAGATATATTTACTATTAAGCCGTATATTAAAAGTATAGAAAGAAATGTATATATAATTAAGTTAAATGTTGTAGGTTTTATATGTGAGAATATTATTCCTGCCAAAAAGCCTACTATCCCAAAGGATATAGCCTGATATAAGCTCCAAGGACCCTGTCCTATAAATATATTTGATATAAATACCGATAAAAGTCCTATTAAAAACCCTGCATTTTTCCCAAATATAACAGCACTTAATATAATTATTGCTCCCATTGGTTTTATTTGAGGGAAAGGGAAGAATAGTATTCTCGATAAAGTTGCTATAATGATTAAACTGCTTAAAAGTACAACTTCTCTTGCGGGAGGTCTTTTCCTTTCATATGATATTAAAAAGGGGATAATGGCACTGAAAATAAGAAGCAAACTCAGTAATAAATAACCTTTATTTTGAAAAAAGTTTTTATTACTGAATGCTATTATATAAATGAGTATTGATGTAAGTATTGTTATAAAATATGTAATATACTTTTTCATATTGCTCCTTGTTTTTGCTTTATATGTATTGATTTATCGCTATTTATATTATTGTATGTTTTATATTTTATAAATTTATATAATAATATTTTAATATTGTAATAATATATAAGTATTTTATATTATATTGACTTGTTTTTGTGTTTAGATTCGAGTATTTTATATATATCTTTTTCGAACAATGCTGACTTTATTTTGTGCTTTGCAATCTTATTGACACTCGTTGAATAGAAGAAATTATCATCAAAGAATAAATCACTTTGCTTTTTTTCTAATATTTCACCTTTGAATAATAGTAATGTATCTTTGGTATATTCTGCGAGGAAGTCTATATCATGAGAAATTAATATAATAGTCATTTTCTCATTTAACTTTTTTAAAATTTCTCCCGTTTTCTTTTTGTATATTGCATCCATTCCTCTTGTGACCTCGTCTAAAAGCAGAATATCGGGTTTATTTTTTAATGCTTTATATAATGATATTAGCTGCCTTTGCCCTGTTGATAAGTCGTATGGGTGAATGTTGAGTAATTCTTTTTCTTTGATTTCAAATCCCAATTCTTCTTTTACTGTGTTTTTGGAAAAAAGATATTTTGTGTCTTGCGGCAGATATGAAATTTTTAAATTCTTATCACATTTAACTTTTCCTTTGTATGCTTTTAATATATTTGCAATGATTTTTATAAGAGTTGTTTTGCCGCTTCCGTTTGAGCCTACAATTCCGATAAAATCTTTTTCCTTAATGCTTAAATTTATGTTATTTAAAATATTTCCTGTGTCTTTTTCATATTTAAAATATATGTTTTTTAAGGTTATTATATCTTTTCCATCGTTTTTTCTTCTATTTCTCTTTATTTCGCCTTTCGTAAGCTTATTTAAGCATTTCATAGCTTCATTATTTGTAAAGACAGAATAATCATTAAATAAAATTGCAGGCAGTTTTGTTTTGCTTGGAAGAAATGAGATATACGTTTTATCGTCTATTATTTTTTTAACTATATCTTCTTTTTTACCCATATATAAAACATTCCCATCCTCCATGACTATAATTTTATCAGCTATTGAAATAATCTCTGACAGTTCGTGTTCTGCGATGATTATAGTTGTTCCTTCTTCATCATTTATTTTCTTTATTATTTGTGTAAAATTATTTCTGTTTACAGGGTCTAAACTGCCCAAAGGCTCGTCCAGCAATAAAATATCGGGGTTTAGTGTGAATATAGATGCTAAATTTAATTTTTGTTTTTCCCCGCCTGATAAGGAAGATGTAGATTTATAAAATAAATCTTCTATACCAAACCACGTGGAAACTTCAACCGCCCTTTTGTGCATCGTGTGTCTGTCATATCCCAAATTTTCCATACCAAAGCATAGCTCACTGTAGACTTTATCATTGACGATTTGATTTTCGGTATCACTTAATAAAAATCCGATTTTTTCAGCTTGTGTTTTTAAGTCAATATCAGATAAATTTTTATCATCAATTTTGATTTCTCCCTCTTGTTTTCCGCTTGGTGTGAGGGCAGTCTTTAACTGTTTTAAAAGAGTTGTTTTCCCTGAACCCGACTGTCCGAATATAACTACAATTTCTCCTTTTTCAATATTAATATTTATATTGTTTAAAGTCTTGTTGCCATTTTCATTAAAGGTGAAATTTAGATTTTTTGTCTGTATATATGCCAAAATAATTCCTCCTTTAAATCGATTAATATGGGTATTGAAATAAATATAAACAGTGTTACATATGATAAGATGCTTATTGTATTTATATTAAAATTTGATATGGTAGGGAAGAAATAAAACGAGTATTTTCCCATATAAACAAAATAAATTATTAATGATGAAAATATTATTTCAATTAACAACAATATATTGTCCGATTTCTTAAATTTTATCGGTGTAAATGTTGTCCTTTTTGAAAGTCCGTATCCCCTTGATACAAAAGAATCTGCTGTGTCTATACCGTTTTCCAGTACATAGCTTGTAAAAGCTGATAAACATGTGCTGTAATATGATATTTTTCCCATAAAATTATTTTTAAAAATATGCAAATTAGCTTCCTTTATCTCCTTGAACTGCTCCGTAAGAATGCGCAGGCAGGGTTTGAGATGGACAGGGAGATT
>CAMSGF010000149.1 GCA_947058225.1 uncultured Eubacteriaceae bacterium | reverse complement strand
CAGGTTTTTTTAGTCTGTTGTAGTTGCTTGCCATGGAGTAGTTGTATGCACCTGTGTTTAATACTGCCAAAATATCTCCTGCCTGACATTTTGGTATTAATATATCTTTAATAAGTGTATCTGTTTCACAACATTTTCCGCTTACTGTCACGAGGTCGTTTGGTTCTTCATCGTATCTGTTTGCGACAACTGCGTGATGTATTGCCTGATATAACGCAGGTCTTGGGTTATCTGCCATTCCTCCGTCTACGCTTATGTATTTTCTAAGGTATGGAATTTCTTTTATTGTGCCTACTGTGTAGAGTGTGATTCCCGCAGGTCCTACTATATATCTTCCCGGCTCTACTATTATTTTAGGAACTTTAATTCCTAAAATTTTGCATTGTTTTCTTACTATTTTTGCCACGTCTTTTACATATTGGTCTACGTCAAAAACAGGGTCATCGTGAAGGTAGTTTATTCCAAACCCTCCTCCTAGATTAAGAGAGGTGATTTCTGTTCCCATTTCCTTGATATTATAAACTATTTCAAGCATACTTGTAGCTGCGATTTCAAATGGTTTTGTATTCGTAATCTGACTTCCTATATGGCAGTGAAGCCCCGTAAGTTTAAGATAATCATTTTCCATAACCTTTCTCGCTGCACGAACCGCCATTGAGATTGGAATCCCAAATTTTGAATCGACTCTTCCCGTTTGGATATATTCGTGTGTGTGAGCTTCGACGCCCGGGCTTAATCTTATGTGTACCTGAGCCACCTTTTTCTTTTCCTTTGCAATTTTTCCAAGAGTATCTATTTCGTAAAAGCTGTCTACCGTTATAGTTCCGACACCTGCATCTATTGCTTCTGACATTTCTTCGATAGATTTATTACTTCCATGCATACAGATTCTCTTTGGGTCAAAGCCTGCTTTAAGGGCAGTGTAAAGTTCTCCTCCAGAAACTGCATCGAGTGATACATCAAGTTTTTTTAGAAGGCGGCACATCGCAATATTTGTAAAAGCCTTTCCAGCAAAGTTTATGTCGTACTCTAAATCGTATTTTTCAAATGCACTTTTTATTCCTTTTATTGTATTTTCTATAATATCTTCACTCATTACATAAAGCGGTGTGCCAAACTCTTTTGCAAGTTCGACCGTATCATGACCTGAGAAGATGAAGTGTTTTTCATTCATATGTAAGTGTTCCTTTCGTTTGTTTGTAAATCATTATAACATATTTTTTATGTTTACAATATATTTTCTTTATTTTTATATAATTGTGTCGTTTTGGTTATTTTTGTGGGTTTTTGGTGGTTTGTGAGGTGGGTGGCGGGGCGGCGGGTGAAATGCGACTTGTCGCATTTCACTGACAGGCGAATTTTATTCGCCTGAACTTTGCAAATAGGATAATTTTTTGAATTTATTTAAAAAATTATCCTATTTGCAAAGCCGCCGCCCCGCCCGCATAACTAAATTTCATTAGGAGAAGAACTTTATTATACTATTTATACTGCCACTCTACCCGCACAATTAAAATTCCTAGCATCGTTTTTCCTCCTGTCGTTTACATTATGCCGTCTCGCCTATATAATTAAAATTCATTAGCAGCAGCACTTTACTAGCCTATTAATACTACCGCCCCGCCCGCACAATTAAAATTCCTAGCATCGTTTTTCCTCCTGTTGTTTACATTATGCCGTCTCGCCTGTATAATTAAAATTCATTAGCAGCAACATTTTACTAGCCTATTAATACTGTCGTCCTATTCGCACAATTAAAATTCCTATTATCGTTTTTCCTCCTGCAATTTACGTTATGCTACCCCGCCCGTACAATTAAAATTTTACAATTTACTTTTATTTACTTTTTTGCATTTACCATCATATGTATTATAAGCATAAATTGTCATACCATTATATTTTAAGTTAATGTGTAAAAATGTTTAACTTTAATTTATATTTTGTTCATAAATAAATAATATTAAAAGAAGTAAAAAAACAATCGTTAAAATAAAGAAAAAAACATTTGACAAATAAGAAAATAAATTATACAATTATCTATCAATGTATATAGAGTAAGTTTCTACACTTGCTCAATTTTTATATAATCACAATAAAGAAGGAACAGGCATAAGATAAATACATAAATGATATCCTAAAACGGAGGAAGAACAGGGAATATGGAAAATACGAAGGATATAAAAAAAGATGATATGACAAACGAGAATGTCAGGCTCTCAATTAAAGTTTCACTTGGAACTATTTTTTTTAACATAGTTTTATTTATAATTAAAATAATCGTTGGAATTGTCGGTAGGTCATCTGCACTTATTTCCGATGCGATACATTCTGCTTCAGATGTGTTTTCAACATTGATAGTTATGGTTGGTGTCAGCATTTCAGGGAAAAGAGCCGATGAAAGCCATAGGTACGGGCATGAGAAAATGGAAAGTGTCGCAGGGTTATTTCTTTCATTCATACTTCTTTTAACGGGCGTTTTTATCGGATACAGTGCAGTTATGGATATAATAAATGATACTGAAATTGCAATTCCATCAGTAATTACACTGTATGTGGCAGTGCTTTCGATTATAGTTAAGGAGGCGATGTTTTGGTATACAAAATCTGCCGCTAAAAAAGTCAATTCTTCCGCTCTTATGGCAGATGCGTGGCATCACAGGTCAGATTCGCTGTCTTCTGTCGGAAGCTGCATTGGGATACTCGGAGCCAGAATGGGTTACTCCGTTTTAGACCCACTTGCCGGTATTGTCATTTGTTTATTTGTAGTTAAAGCTGCCATTGATATATGCAAAGACAGTGTGGATAAGTTAGTTGACAGGTCGTGTGATGTGGAAACTATCAAGAAAATGGCAGAGATTATAAAAGAAACTGACGGTGTCATAGATTTAAAAGATATAAAAACGAGGCTTTTCGGTGCGAGGATATATATGGATATTGTTATTGTAGTCGATGGTAATTTACGTTTAAATGAATCTCATGCAATAGCAACGGTTGTTCACAATAAAATTGAGAATAATTTTGAAGGGGTTAAGCATTGTATGGTGCACGTCAATCCTTGGAATGAAGAGGACAGTGAGGGAAAGAATAAAGATAAAAAAGATGAAAAAGAGCAGTAGGCTCTTTTTTTGTTTGTTAAAATGCAATTTAGAAATTTTTTTTGCGTTTTACTAAAGAATTTTTTCTGTTTGTTTTTGGAAGTTTATGAATTTTTTATACATTAAAATTATTAAATAATGATATGTTTTATTTTGCTTAACTTTTAAACTTTTTACATAAAAATAAGTTTTAATCTGTAAATGCAGATTGGATGTAATCTCTTGTCAATAAAATGTGATGAAATAGGAGTAAAAGGAGGGTATGGGAGAAAATATAAAAATAATATAAAAAAGATTCTATTTTTATAGAACTTTTTTACTTTTCATTCGACCTAAAAGATAATCAGTAGAAACTTCAAATATGCGTTGACAGA
>CAMSGF010000148.1 GCA_947058225.1 uncultured Eubacteriaceae bacterium | reverse complement strand
TTTCAATATGCGTTGATTTTGGAATAACGACAACTCCTCTTTGTATATTCCATCTTAAAATAACCTGTGCAATGCTTTTATTATGTGCTTTGGCAATTTTTTCTATCGTAGGATTTGAAAACATATTTCCTCTTCCCTCACCAAACGGCGCCCACGCCTCAATTTGAACATCATACTTATCCATCCACTTTTTAGCTTCAACCTGTTGATTTAGAGGATGTGTTTCAACCTGATTTAGCATAGGTTTTATCCTTGAAAAAGATACAAGGTCAATCATTCTGTCAGGGTAAAAATTTGATATTCCTATTGCCTTGATTTTTCCGTCTTCATACATCTTTTCAAGTGCTCTCCACGCTCCGTAATAATCGGAAAACGGCTGATGCAAAAGCATTAAATCGAGATAATCTGTCTGTAGCTTTTCAAGAGATTCTTCAACTGATTTTTTTGTGTTTTCATACCCATATCTGTTAATCCAAACCTTTGAGGTTAAAAATATATCCTCTCTCTTAACACCTGACTTTTGTATCGCACTTCCTACTTCTTCTTCATTGTAGTATGCTTGTGCTGTATCCAAAGACCTATATCCGACCTCTAACGCATCAAGCACACATCTTTCACATTCTTCCTTTGTTACCTGATAAACGCCATACCCAAGAAGCGGCATTTTTACTCCGTTTGAAAGTGTTACATATTCCATATCTAAACTTCCTCCTTTTAATAATCTAAACCATTAACCCAGCTTTTAACTTCATCTTCACTGACATCTGATGAAAATCTCTGCCCAGTAAGCCAGTTTCCTTTTCCTGACATATTTTTTAACAATTCCCCGCTTTCGCCAAGACCTGAACTTGCTGACGTACAAAATGGAATAACAGTTTTTCCGTCAAAGTCATTTTGCTTTACAAAGTTGTCAACAGGCCACGCAGCACTTCCCCACCATATCGGATAACCGATAAAAACAGTATCGTAGTTATCCCAGTTATCAGGAGTTATAACTTCTAATTCAACATTTCTCTTTTCTTCATTATCGTGTTCAATATTTACACGACTGCTGTCATTCGCATAGTCTAAATCTTCATCTGTATACTTATCCTTTGGAATAATCTCAAATGTATCAGCATTTTTATTCTTTGCTATATATTCTGCCGCAGCTTTTGTATTTCCGCTGGCTGAAAAATATGCAACGAGAACCTTTTTATTTCCACTGTCATTTGCTTCAGACGTAACAGCAGTATTTTCACTGTTTTGTGCATCATCTCCTTTTGAATTTGCACAGCCAAACATCGTAGCTGACAATACTAAAACCAATAAAATCGATATAACCTTTTTCATAATAATATCCTCCCAATATAATATTTTAAACATTTTTGCCCATTTCATAGGCCTGGTCGTATGCAGAAGTTTTTTCTATTTCACCTTTTCCCCAAACTCCTATACCATATATAATTCCTGACTCATTCGGATTATCAAGACAATCAAGCGTAAAACCCCTAAAGGTTTCAACCGTTCTTTTTAGGCTGTCTTTGTTTGTATCCGCTGCTGTCATAATATAATAAAAATCTTTATTGCTTATTTTTGTATATCTTGGAACGGTTCTGTCGATAAAAGTTTTCATCTGGGCGCACACACTGTAAAAATATACGGGTGTTGCAAGAACAATGACATCAGCATTTACCATTTTATCCAAAATTTCATTCATATCATCATCCTGAACGCATTTATGAGTACTGTTGCATACCCCACAGCCTTTGCAATATCCGATATTTTTATCACCTAAAAAAACTTTTTCTGCGTTATTCCCACTATCCAACGCACCCTCCATAAATCTGTCGCATAAAATATCAGAATTTCCATTCTTTCTCGGACTTGCTGATATTATGAGTACATTTTTCATTGTTTTTCTCCTTAAAATATTTTAATTTACGATAAATCATCTGCCTTTTTTAATGCGTATTAACAATACATAATTAACATATAAAGTATTTATATTTATTATTTCATCATTAGCATTTTTAAAGTATAATTTTTTTAAATACTTCACTGGTTTTTTCTATAAATTTATAGAAAAATATCTTTTATCTATCTATTTATCCTTTATTATTTTTATCCTTCGTAAACTTCCTTTGCCATTCTAAACGCTGCCCATGCCTTTGGCCATCCTGCATAAAAAGCTGCATGCGTTAATATTTCTGACATTTCCTCTTTTGTCACACCGTGATTTTTTGCATTTTTAATATGAAACTGAAGTGAGCTGTCCAATATCCCGCTTGCCATAAGGGCAGTTACAGTTACAATACTCCTATCCCTCGCAGATAATTTATCCTCTCTTTCCCATACCTGACCAAACAACACATCATCATTTAATTCAGCAAACTTCGGAGCGAATTTACCAAGTTCATCTCTTCCTGCCGTCACCTTTGCCATTTTCTTTTCCTCCTTAATCTAATTTAAAATATTCTTCATCTGTTACTTCTTCAAGCCACTCATTGCTGCATTTTTCTCCGGGAACTTCAACCGCTAAATGCTGAAACCAGGAATTTGCCTTTGCTCCATGCCAATGCTTAACACCTACGGGGATATTAACGACATCCCCCGGTTTTAAATGCCTTACTTTTTTCCCCTCTTCTTGATAATAGCCTTCTCCTGCCGTTACAAGAAGAATCTGTCCACCGCCTTTATCGGCTCTGTGGACGTGCCAGTTGTTTCTGCATCCGGGTTCAAATGTTACATTTCCAACGACAACCTGTTCAAGCGATAACATATTCAAATAACTTTGTCCTTTAAAATATTTCGCAAAAGCATCATTTGGTCCACCCGTTTCAAATACACTTAAATTTTTATCTTCCATATTTTATCCTCCTTAAATCCATTTTTTTATATCTTCTTTTACGTTAAATACACTGCTGCCCCTAATCGCTATTCCCTTTTTAACCACCGCACCGCTACAAACATTTTTAATATCCCTTTCACTGTTTCCCATTCCACTGCCCTCGTGAGTGCAAAAAGGCTTTATAATCTTTTTGTCAAAATCAAAATGCCCTAAAAATGTAAAAACTGCCATAGGCATTGTTCCCCAATAATTCGGATACCCAAGATAAATAACATCATAATCGTCTAAACTTTTTGGATATTCTTTAAGAGTCGGTCTTTTATTTTCTCTTTGGTCTGCCCTTGCCTGCTCGATACATTCATTATAATCTTTTGAATAAGGATTAACCTGCTCTATTTTAAAAATATCGGAATTCGTAAGCTCTTTTATCATTTTTGCAACAACTTCGGTATTACCGACATCGAGCATTTTAAGTGTACCCTTAAAATAATTTTCGTCTGCTCTTGAATAAAAAGCAACCAAACTTTTTGACATATTAATCACTTCCTTTCATTTACCACAGATTTATTATATATAACCTTTTATTGACAGGGAATAGCCAATATGTTTTAATAGTATAAACCAAAAGTTTATAAAGGAAGTTTTAATATG
>CAMSGF010000147.1 GCA_947058225.1 uncultured Eubacteriaceae bacterium | reverse complement strand
TCTCCCGCAAGACTTGTCAGCTACAAGGTTTTATGCGATGTTTTTATAAAAGGTGCTTACAGCAATATCTCGCTTAATAAGCATCTTAACACGTCCATAATAAACGAGGCGGACAGACGTCTTGCGACAAATATAGTTTACGGAGTTATAAAGAAAAAAAATAAGCTAAATTTTATTCTTCAAAATCTTTCAAATATGCCTTTGGAGAAAATTGATGAAAATGTAAAGACTTCTCTATATATGGGGCTTTATCAAATATATTATTTAAGTAAAATTCCAAAGTATGCCCTTACAAATGACAGTGTCAATCTCGTAAAGTTATTTGTAAATAAAAAGTCGGGTGGCTTTGTAAATGGAATACTCAGAAATTCTATCAGAAAAAAGAATGAGCTTAAAGATATTGAATATGAAACTTTTAAAGACGAGATGTATTATGAATACAATGTGGGGTATGAGCTTTACGATAAGCTTATAAAGCAGTATTCAAAGGAAAGTTTAAAAGAAATGTTTGAATATTTTACTTATCCTCCAAATGTTTCAATAAGGGTTAACACACTTAAAATAAGTGTGGAGGACTTACTTAAGATATTTGATGAAAGAGAAATTATTTATGAAAGAAGCGATATAAAAGAGGGTATAATCGTAAAAAGTCATATAAATTTGAATAAGGAAGAGGCTTTTAAAAAAGGGTATTTTTCCATTCAGGATATCGCACCTATGTTTAATTCAAATGTATTGGATGTAAAAGAGGGGATGAGGGTTTTAGATATGTGTGCGGCTCCCGGAGGGAAAAGCCTGCACTGTGCCGAGATTATGAATAATAAAGGAGAAATTATTGCCTTCGATATTTATAAAAAAAAGTTAGACCTTATTAATTTTAACGCAAAGCAGCTTGGTGTCGATATAATTAAAACGAAGATTAAAGATGCGACTGAATACGATGAAAGTTTAGGTGAATTTGACAGGGTTATCTGTGATGTGCCATGCAGTGGGATTGGGGTAGTCAGGAGAAAGCCTGAAATTTTATTTAACTATAAAGCGGAAAATGATTTGCAAAGTTTACAAAAAAAAATTTTAAATAATGCGATAAAATATTTAAAAAAAGGTGGCGTTTTGGTTTATTCAACCTGCACTGTGTTAAAAGAAGAAAACGAAGATGTGGTAAACAGTGTACTTAAAGAAAACAAAAATATTCATATAGAAAAAATTGACTTTAAAAATATCGAAAAAAGTGGTATGATTAATATAAATCCGATAAAATATAAGAGTGATGGTTTTTTTATTGCAAAGTTAAAAAAGGAATAAATATGGAAAATTTGTACGGAAAAACTTTAGAAGAAATTAAAGAGATAATTATTTCTTTAGATGAAAAACCTTTTAGAGCCTTGCAGGTGTTTAAATGGCTTTATAAACCTGTTTTTTCTTTTGATGAAATGACAGATATAAGCCTTGATTTAAGAAAAAAGTTAAGCGAAAAATATGAAATTTTACATATAGAAAAAAAAGAGAAATTATCAGAAAATGACACGGCTACAAGTAAATTTTTATTCAAAACATTGGATAATATATTTATTGAGGCCGTTCTTTTACGTTATGAAAGCGGAAGCAGTGTCTGCGTTTCCACGCAGGCAGGATGCAAGATGGGATGTGTTTTTTGTGAATCGGGAAAATGCAAATTTATCAGAAATCTGACGGCAGATGAAATTTTAGACCAAATTCAAATGATTGAATATCTTGAAAATATTAAGGTTTCAAATGTCGTGCTTATGGGAACGGGAGAGCCTCTTGATAATTTTGAAAATGTCGTAAAATTTATAAAACTTGCAACTGATGAAAAGACCCTTAATCTTTCAAAGAGAGGGATAACCGTATCGACGTGCGGAATTATTTACAATATATACAAATTAGCAGACAGTGACTTAGGCGTTAATCTGTCGGTAAGCCTCCATTCTCCTTTTCACGAGGAGAGAAGAGAGCTTATGCCGGTTGAAAATTCAAACCACATTGATGATTTAATAAAGGCTGCAAATTATTACAGGGAAAAAACAAAGAGAAGAATTACTTATGAGTATTGCTTAATAGAGGGTAAAAATGATACAATAAAGCATATAGATAAATTGAGTTTATTGTTAAAAGGCAGTGACAGCCTGGTAAATGTAATAGGACTGAATGATAAATTTAATAAAAAAGACAGGAAATATATTTATAAATTTAAAGAAGAATTAGAGAAAAAAGGAGTAAGCGTTACGATAAGAAGGAAACTCGGAAGCAGCATAAATGCTGCGTGCGGACAACTTAGAAGCGGATACATCAATAAAGGAGAAAGTATATGAAAGTAATTGCATTAAGCGATACGGGAGCGGTGAGAAGTGTAAACCAAGACAGCTTTATGATAGTAAAAAACGAAGAAAAAAATTTTCTTGCTTTTGCGGTGGCTGACGGACTTGGAGGGCATAATGCGGGGGAAGTTGCGAGTAAGATTTGTACGGAGATACTAAAAGAATATTTTAAAATAGTCAATAAAGAATATGACGAGATGCTTGAAGAGATAAAATCGATAATAAATTTTATCAATCAAAAGATAATCGATTCGGCCAATGAAAGTGACGAGCGTTTTGGAATGGGAACGACACTGACCCTTGTTTGTGTCAGGGGAAACACAGCGGATATATTTCATATAGGCGACAGCAGGTGTTATAAAATAAACCCTGAAAGTATCCGTCAGGTGACTGTGGACCATTCACTTGTATCACATATGGTCGCACAGGGCGAGATTACGATGGATGAGGCACAAAATCATCCAAACAGGAACATAATCACCAATGCGGTGGGAGTAGGATATGACTTTTTTGTAGATTCCTACCACGAGGTGCTGACGATTGAAGATATTCTTTTAATATGTTCTGACGGACTTACCGAACATGTTTCAAATGAAGAGATAAAAGAGATAGTTTTAAATAGGGAGAAGGGGCTTGAAGATAGGGGAAACGAACTGATAGATTTAGCAAACAATAAAGGCGGCAGTGATAATATAACGATAGCACTATACAGTATGGGGGAAGAGTAAAATGATGATAGGAAGAATTTTAAACGATAGATATGAAATTTTAGAATTTGTCGGCCAGGGCGGTATGGCCAAGGTTTATCGTGGGTATGATATGGCATTAAACAGGGAGGTCGCAGTAAAAGTTTTAAAAGAAGAATTTGTTGATAACGAAGCTTTTCTTAAAAAATTTAAGAGAGAGGCGGCAGCTGTTGCAAAGTTAAATCATCCTCATATCGTAAATGTATATGATACCGGAAATGATTATGATATCAACTATATAATTATGGAATATATCGATGGGGGAACGTTAAAAGACTATATCGATGCAAAGGGTAAATTAAGCTACAGAGAGAGTATAAACTACGCTTTGGCGATAGCTTCTGCACTTTCTTCAGCACATAAAAACGGAATTATCCATAGGGATGTAAAACCCCATAACATACTTTTAACCGCTCAAAAGAGGAGACCTAAGGTTGC
>CAMSGF010000146.1 GCA_947058225.1 uncultured Eubacteriaceae bacterium | reverse complement strand
GCAGAACTGGATAAATAAATGAATTAAAAATTCATTTATTTATCCCATCCGATTTTCCAAAAGGAAAATCGGACGCACCGCCCTCCCCCTCCCCCACAAAAAAACAATCAAATGATATCAAAATGTTTAATATCATTCACCCCACACCCAAACACTAACCAAACATACAAAACTTAAAACCCCATATATATCTTATTCTCACTCAACATACTCCACATTAAACCCTTCTGTCTTTTTCTTATTTATTTCATTTTTCATCTTAGCTGAAATAGATAATTTAGTCCTGTCCCCATCGGAAACATACCTTTCACTCTTATGCTTTTCATAATATTTAAAATACCAATACATATCCTGATTAGCCCCGCTTGAAGCAATGGTTCTGGGTATCTTATACGCATTAAAATCTTTTGTAATCGGGTTTGTAAAATATGGACTTCTAGGCCCTGCGAGAACAGCTGACTCATGCTTATACAAAATGTCTTTATACTTCCCTTTTTTAATTACTTTTATCTTCTCATCTGAAGGAATATTACCATAAGGATATGCAAAATATTTAACCTGATATCCGTTGTAACTGTCCGACACCATTTCATTCACTTTTCCGGCCTCTTCCTTTATTGAAGAAGATGAAAGAGTTGCAAGGTCATAATGATGATACGTATGATTTCCTATTTCATATCCAAGAGAATCAAGATATTTAAACTTATCATAATAACTGCCCTCCGTTTTAGTATTGTGAAAAGCATCATTCTTAAACGGATTAGAGGTCACATAAAGAACTCCCCCACTTCCAAAATCAGGGTGCTCTCTTTTAAACTCCTCTAATATACCGACTAATGAATCAGGATTTAATACATACCTTCCCATCTTATTTTTTATAATCGCAAACGTACTTTTAAGCCCGTCATCAAAGGTTAAAAGTATCGGCGTCTTTCCTCTTGGAATGTCTATATCATTGCTCAAATACTCTTTCATTGATATTAAAACATAATCGTGTTTATACATATATTCCAAGTCGGCCAAAAACTCGCTTTTTGACCTGTGCCACTGATAATGATTGCTCTTTTGATTGATACTGTGATACATAACGACCATAATATCACCGGCTTCATTAGGCTTTATGTTATCATCTTTTTTACCATTATTTTTATCAACATTTTCATAAGATGAATTTGATGCAGATTGTATATCATTATTTGTAAAATTTCTCTTTACAAGTGTAATTCCCAAAATAACAACTGCCACCACTACCAATGAATAAACCACTATTTTATATTTATTTTTCTTAATAAATTTATTTTTGTCAAAATTTTTATGTTCTTTCAATGCCTATCTTCCTTTTTTAATTTTATATATAATAATTATGAAATTTCCTGTTTAATATTCATTTAATATTCTATCATATACTTATAAATTAATAATACATTTTAGAAAAAGTTTTAAAAAAAATGTTTAAATATAGTTCATAAATGTAAAATATGTTATAATTTAAAATAACGTTAATTATTTTTAAGGAGAATTTAAAATGGCGAAGAAAAATAAAGTGGAAGCAATCACTCCCATGAATGAAGATTTTGCCCGTTGGTATACGGATGTAATATTAAAGACGGAAATGGTCGACTATGCCCCCGTTAAAGGATTTATGGTCATAAGACCTTACGGATACGCACTGTGGGAAAACATACAAAGTATCTTCGATAAAAAATTCAAAGAAACGAATCACGAAAATATGTACTTCCCTCTTTTAATTCCGGAAAGCTTTTTAAATAAAGAAAAGGAACACGTTGAAGGGTTTGCCCCTGAAGTTGCGTGGGTAACAAAGGGAGGAGAAAATGAGTTAAGCGAAAAACTTTGCATAAGACCGACAAGTGAGACAATCATATGCAGTATGTACGCAAAGTGGTTAAAAAGCTACAGACAACTCCCATTCCTCTACAATCAATGGGCAAACGTAGTCAGATGGGAAAAGACGACAAGACCGTTCCTAAGAACGAGCGAGTTCTTATGGCAGGAAGGTCATACCGTTCACGAAACATTTGACGAAGCACAAGAAGAAACGATGCAAATGATAGAAATTTACAGAGAGGTCTGCGAAGATTATTTGGCTATGCCGGTTATTGTCGGACAAAAAAGCGAGAATGAAAAGTTTGCAGGAGCCTATGCGACATATACGATAGAAGCACTTATGCACGACGGACAGGCTCTTCAAAGCGGAACGAGCCACAACCTATCCGACCACTTCGCAAAAGCATTTGGGATAAAATTCTTAAACAAGGAAGAAAAGGAACAATACGCTTATTCAACATCCTGGGGAGTTTCCACGAGATTAATCGGCGGAATCATTATGACACATGGGGATGACAACGGACTTGTACTTCCTCCAAAAATTGCACCGACTCAGGTTGTAATAATTCCTATCGCACAGCATAAAGACGGCGTTTTGAAAAAGGCAAATGAAATTAAAGATAAATTAAAAGAAAATGTAAGAATAATATTGGACGATAACGAAAGTTATTCGACAGGCTGGAAGTTCAATCAATGGGAAATGAAAGGTGTTCCGATAAGGCTTGAAATCGGACCAAAGGACATCGAAAATAATCAATGCGTTCTCGCAAGAAGAGATACGGGTGAAAAGATAAGTATCTCACTTGATGAAGTAGAAGCAAAAGTAAATGAACTACTTGATGAAATTCAGCAAAATATATACAATAAAGCATTAAAGCACAGGGAAGAAAAAACTTCCGTTGCAAGAGATATGAATGAATTTATATCAAATCAGGAAAAATCAATGGGGTTTGTAAAGGCGATGTGGTGCGGATGCGAAGAATGTGAGAAAAAGATAAAGGAAATGACCGGAGCATCGCTTAGATGTATACCGTTCGAACAGGAAAAAATCAGTGATACATGTGTATGCTGCGGAGAAAAGGCTGATAAGATGGCATACTTTGCAAGAGCGTATTAAAATAAAATAATATTATAAAAAAAGACACCTCCCTGTGTCTTTTTTAATTACTCTTATAAACATAGAATATTCAATCTATAAAGTAGTTACAAATAAAGCTCATATCCACACATATACCAAACATTAAAAGCTAGATTTAAATTGTCTTGCTAACATACAAACTCTCACATATATAAATATTATTTACAAGTAAGTATTTTAATTTTATTTCTAAATAATTTCACTCCCACACACAAAATTTATTTCTGATATTAAAGGCATAGTATACAGGGTTTAAATTAACTCCTCGATAAAATAAACATTATTCCCTCACTTTACTAAAGTATTTTTAACTCTCCATACATAATAAACATATTTATTGTTAAAATTATATTCTTATTAAAAATTTTTTCACCATGCACATATAAATATTTCCTATTGAAAATCATAAAAAGGCAAACCGTTTGAATGATATAAATCATATTAAAATATAGGCATTAATTATTGGAAAAGGAAATGTATATAAGTATTTAATGTAGAAACGGGGCGTATCAATATCCGGATCGGGTCACCGGAAGACATTTCGCGGTATTTGTCAGA
>CAMSGF010000145.1 GCA_947058225.1 uncultured Eubacteriaceae bacterium | reverse complement strand
TGTTCACATAAGCATAAAGCGCCTCATAGCCTTCCCAGTTATTTTCCATCGCTTCAAGAAGTTGTTTGCCTGTGTATTTCTTTTCATCGAACACAAGCTGTTTTATAGTAGAAAATGCATCTGCACAGGTTGCAATCCCACTCGCCTGAGGGCCTGTAAAATTATATTTTGCACCGCCTTCTCCAAGGTCTTTTCCTGTTTTTATACAATTACCAAAAAACGCTGAAGCATAAGGAATAGGTTTTAACTTTCTGTGACAGTCATCTATAAGATTAATAGTATCGCACATTTGGTCTGTCCAAAATTTCATCTGCTCATCAAAACTTTTTATCGCTTCATCAATACTTTTAAACTCATCAAGTCTGCCTGTGTCAGGGCCGAGCGTTTCACCTATCTTCGCACATTTATCGTATATAGGACAGCTTTCATTACAATTAATACACTTTCCCCCGTTTAATGATAATTCCAACACCTTTGCAATATTCATATATGCCGCATCGTGATAACCATATTCTTCTCCCGCAAGGTCCGGTTCAACACAGCCTACAACTTCATAATTTCTCGCTTCTTCAAGACTCATTCCTTTTTTTAACATAGCCTTAATGGCTGAATCATCGTTAAAAAGTTTTGGATGTCCATATCCTGCTCTTATACATTCTGCCGTCTTTACCTTTAGTTCATAAGGAGTATCTTTATGAATTCTCACAAGCACCCAAGGGTTCATCATCCTCGTATGCACAGAAGCTTCCAAAAGCATAAATGACAAATCGTTTGTTACATCATTTCCGTCTTTATCAACTCCGCCAATCGTAAGACATTCTCCTCCCCAACCCCTTCCGTTTCTGACTTTCACAGTCTGCTTATCCTTTAATTTAGATGGATTTCCCATCTTTATATATGCGCACTCAATTAACTCCAGTGCAAAGTCTTTGGAAATAATATTATTTTCCATATCACTTTTATAATAAGGATATAACCACTGGTCCATTCTTCCGTAAGATACAGAGTGTCCGTTTGATTCAATTAATGTGATATTAGTCGCAAAGTTCCAAAGCTGGAGAGCCTGCCACATTGTTTTTGCAGGTCCTCCTGCAATTTGCATACAGTTTTTTGCAATCTGTTTAAGCTCTTGTTTTCTTTTTATATTTACTTCTTCTTTGCTTTTTTCCATTGCCAAATGAGCGTATCTGTTGATAAATGTGCAGGCCGCTTTAAGCTCTATTATCATAGCCTCATAAAACTCTTTTTTATTCTGATAATCTTTATCTTCTTTATTTAAACAGTTATACTTTTCTTCTGCTTCATCTATAAGCCCATTGTAACCTATTTTTAATAACTTTTCATAATCCATTACAAAGTGTCCCACTCCACCAAAGTGATATACATTTGTCATATATACCTTCTTACCCATTTCACTCCCCTTTAGCTGAATTTTATTCATTCCTTTTTCGACTTCTTCAGCTATCGTCTTACCTTTCCAAAAAGATAAAATTTCAAGGAGTTCTTCCCTGTCACTGTCAGTTATATAAAACTTATCGTGAGGGCGTTTATCAAATGGATGATTTAACAACTCATCGACAATCCAGCTTGATGAAAATTCAGGATATATCGGAGCAGCTTTTGCAGGAGCTGCGATTTCTCCGATTATAAGTTCATCATCGTATATTTCAATATCGACATTTTCCAAAATATTTTTCAGTGAATATGCTGTCTTTAATTTCACAGGCATATCAGGGTTATTTTTATAAACTTCAGTTATAAGCCTTGCCCTTTGAATATCAATATTAAATTTTCTGTCAAGAAAGACCTTTCTTAACTTATTAACCCTTTCGTATGGTGAAAAATCATCATGCCCCACACGATACCCTATTCCATAATTTTGGTCATATTTTTCTGTTCCATGAGGTTTACTTTGATTAATCATTACTTTTCTCCTTTGATGTTGTTCCAACTATACAGTTGATTCCTTTCTCTTTAAAAAAATCTCTAAAACTTTTAACTTTTTCTAAAAATTTATCCTTATCATATTCTATGTCTTTCATAGGATATATCATATTTAATGACTTGTATTTCTCTTCCCCAAGCCTCATAAACTGAAGAAGCTGAAGTGTCAATATGTTATTATCAAGTTCATCCAAGATAAAATCGGCAGTAGCCTTCATATTCTCCATATCATCATTCACATTTGGAATAATTGGAATTCTTATTATCATAGGCTTATTTATTTTGCTTACCATTTTTATATTTTCAAGAATTCTCTCATTTTGCATTTTTGTATGCTTTTTATGTATATTTGTATTCATATGCTTTATATCTGTAATTATTAAATCGGTATAAGGAATAATTTTTTCTATTGTTTCAAAGTCGGTGCAAAGTGTGCTTTCAACGCAGGTATGAATACCCTCTCTTTTACACTTTCTTAAAAGACCTTTTACAAACTCAATTTGCATAAGCGGCTCTCCGCCAGAAAGAGTAACCCCACCGCCTGATTTCTCATAATAAGGAATATCCTTTCTTATTATCTCCATCGCATCATCAATCGAGATTTCCTCTCCCCACATCTTTATCGCATCTGATGGACAGGCAATAGCACATTCCATACAGTTTATACATTTACTTCTGTCAATAGATATAAGTTTATTGTCTTTAAAAACCAAACTTTCTTTCTTTTCACATACATCTATACAAAAGCCACACTTATCCTTTCCAATACATTTTGAAGGGTATATCCCGGGTTCAAAAATACTCTTGTGACTTTCAGGATTTCCGCACCATTCACATTTCAGCGGACACCCTTTTAAAAACAATTCTGTTCTTATTCCGGGTCCATCGTGTATGGTATATCTTTGTATGTTAAAAACTCTTCCAAATTCAGATTTTGTCATTTATTTTATAAAATCCCCTTCAAAACAATACATTTTTTTGTGGTAAGTTCGTCAAATGTCGAATAAACACCCTCACTGCCAACTCCGGAATATTTATATCCTCCAAAAGGCATTTCAAAACTTCTGAAGTAGCTTGAACCGTTTATCACGACACTTCCTGCTTCAAACTCATTTGCAAAATACGTCGCCTTTTTCATATCTTCAGTAAATACACTCGCCCCAAGTCCGTACATCGTATCATTTGCCAAATTAAGAGCTTCTTCTTCATCTTCAAATGAGGTTACGGGCATAACAGGTCCGAACACCTCCATATCGTGCATTATATCAGCTTCAAATGGAACATCTGTTATAACAGTTGGTTCAACAAATGCAGAGTATCTTTCCCCGCCAAGTGCGATTTTTCCGCCTTGTGAAACAGTCAGTTCAATCTGCCTTTCTATTTCCTTTGCTGCCTTTTCACTTATGACAGTTCCGATTTTTGTATCACTTTCAATAGGATTTCCAAACTTAAACCCCGAAATTTTTTCTATAATTTTTTCTATAAATTCATTGTAAAGTGATTTATGTATCAAAAATCTTTTGGGTGCACAGCATATCTGTCCTGCGTTAAAAAATCTCATAAAATCTCATAAACTGTACTCGTACTGCAGTTTCCGATCTT
>CAMSGF010000144.1 GCA_947058225.1 uncultured Eubacteriaceae bacterium | reverse complement strand
GAAGTAAGTGTGTGAGAAGTATTTATTTGATGCGTGTTGTCATAAGTTTGATTGTTATACGGAAGATGTTCATTATTTAATAGCAAAAGCTATAAAGCCTTTTTTAAAAGAGGATATGGCGATAATGTGCATAGGCTCTGATTTATATATCGGAGATGCATTTGGGCCGCTTGTGGGAACGTTCCTTTCAAATAACGTATTTTTGGAAAATAAAGTCTACGGAACTCTTAAAAACCCCATAACTTCAAGAAATATAAAAGATATGATTTCAAAAGTTCAAGCAGAAAATGACGGCAAAAAGATTTTGGTGATTGATGCGATGATTTCAAAAAAACTTGAAGTCGGGGATATTATTGTTATGGATAACGGAATCTCTCCGGGGCTTGGAGTAGACAAGGTATTTCCAAGAATCGGGGATATTTCCCTAACCTGTGTTGTCAGCAATGACGAAGAAGACTATCTAAATTCCATAAAGGATATGAGATTAAACACTGTGTTTTATATGGCACAAATAGCAAGCAAATCACTGTTATTATCCTTAGGCTTAAACTATTCTTCTATGCAAAAGCTTAAAATAATTTAAAACAATTTGCTTATTCCAAGCATAATGAGAACACATCCGCCAAAATATGAAACATTATCTTTGAGATATTCGTTTAATTTTCCCCCTATTTTTACTCCAAACAAAACAAAGATTAAATTGACCATAAACGTTAAAATAAAGCATATCGGAATTTTTGATAAGGAATATGAAAGTGTAATACCTGCACAAAATGTGTCAAGGGAGAGCATAAGTCCGATTAAAAATGCCTCTGTTACATTAAGACTGTTGGAGCCGTCTAAATCTGCCTTTGATTCGTCAAGATAAATATCAATAAAAAAGTTCACTTCTCCCGCCTTGAAATTTTTATAAAGGTTCTTTCTTTTTGTTAAATATCTCTTTAACATATTTGAAAATATGCTGTACGAACCAAGCAAAATAAGAATTGCAAATGAAATAGCATTAAAAAGCGTTATCGGGATAACGTTTTTTAAAAGTGTCGATAAAAGGACGCCTAAAGTAAAAAACAATGAACAGGTCGTGCAGATTGTAATAACAGGCAAAGCTTTTACCTTTATAGCGTTTGAGCTTAGTGCAGACAGTGTGCAAAAGGAGTCAAAAGAGACAACCAAAATAAGTATAAGTAATTTTGTCACTTGTTTACCTCCGAAGTATGTATTTAATTTATATTATGATTTTTGTTAAATTTAGTGCTTAAAATGATAAATTATGGTATATTGTATGTATAAATCAAATGTAAATTCAGGAGGAACGATATGGATATAAGAACTTTGCAAAACGGATCGGATGTAAGGGGAATAGCTTTAGAGGGAGTTAAGGGGGAAGAAGTAAATTTAACGGGAGAAAACGTGTATAAAATTTCCGTTGGATTTATAAAATGGCTTAAAAAGAAATTAAATAAGAGTGAACTTTTAATAACACTCGGAAGAGATTCAAGACTCAGCGGAAAAAGCTTGGCAGAAAATATAATAAAGGGCTTAAACAGTGTAGAGGGGGTAAAAGTTATATACTTTGGACTGTGTACGACTCCTGCGATGTTTAAAAGCTGCATAAATGAAAAGACAAATGCAGACGGGGCTATTATGATAACAGCCAGTCATCTGCCATTTAACAGAAACGGAATGAAATTTTTTACCAAAGATTCAGGCGCGGAAAAGGAAGATATAAAAGAAATATTGGAACTTGCAGCAAATGTTAAGGTTACAAATGACAATGCACCGATATACGAAGAAATGGACTTTTTAAGCATATATGCTGCCGAATTGGTCGATACGATAAGAGAAAAGACGGGGGAAGAAAAGCCGTTTTTAAATAAGAAGATAATAGTCGATGCGGGAAACGGGGCAGGTGGCTTTTTTGTGGAAAAAGTTTTAAATAAACTTGGAGCGAATACTGAGGGAAGCGTATATTTAAATCCTGACGGAAGCTTTCCAAACCATGTTCCAAACCCTGAGCTTACAGATGTTATGGAAGAATTTTCAAAGGTCGTAACAAAAGAAAAAGCAGACCTTGGAGTTATCTTTGATACGGATGTGGACAGGGCCGCAGCAGTAGACTCAAGCGGGGAAGAAATTTCAAGAAACAAACTCGTTGCACTTATGGCTGAAATATGCCTTGAAGAAGAAAAGGGCAGTTATATTGTTACAGACAGCGTTACAAGCAGCGGACTGAAAGAATTTATTGAACACTTAGGCGGAGTTCATCATAGATATAAAAGGGGATACAAAAACGTAATCAATGAAGGAATCAGATTAAATGAGGAAGGAAAACCCTGTCTTCTTGCGATTGAAACGAGCGGACACTGTGCACTCAAAGAAAATTATTTTCTAGATGACGGAGCGTATATGGTAGTTAAAATATTGATTAAATTCCACGCTCTTTCAAAAGAAAACAAAACTATAAAAGATTTAATCGCATCATTAAAAGAGCCGACAGAAGCGCTTGAAATGAGAGCAAAATTCACTATGGACGACTTTAAAGACTATGGAATGAAAGTGCTTGAAGATTTCAAAGAATACGCACCTAAAAATATTGAAGGTGCAAGCCTTGAAGTTCCAAATTATGAAGGGGTAAGGGTCAATGTAAAGACAGATGACATTGACGGTTGGATATTGATAAGAATAAGCCTTCACGACCCTGTTATGCCTATAAACATTGAAACGGATAAGGCAGGCTGTTTAGAAAAACTAAAGGCAGAGGTTGTTAAATTCTTAGGAAACTACGATAAATTAGCATTATAAAAATAAGGAGATTTTATGAGTTTTAAAGATGACTTTTATGAGGGAGCGACTGTAACAAACGCACAGTTTAGTGATGTTGAAACAAAGAGGAAAAAGAAAAGAGGACATAAAAACAAGAAGTACATATCTATTTTTGCTATACTTATAATCTTTGGATTAATATTTACGGGTATGTTTTGTTTAAATGACTTATACATAGACTTTTTATGGTTTAAAGAAGTCGGATATTTACAGATGTTTTTTAACTCGGTAAAGACAAAATTAATGCTTGGTGTTCCGATATTCATTGTATTTTTAATATCACTTATAATATATTTTAAAACAATCGCCAAAGCAATTAATACAAATAAGGTGACAAATATTGTATTTACTTGTATTTCCCTTATTTTATCATTTGGGATAAGTTTTATTGCTACCAATAAACTGTGGTATAAATTCCTTGAATTTATCAATGCAACTTCTTTTAACAAGGTCGACCCTATATTTAATAAAGATATATCTTTTTACATATTTAAACTGCCATTTTATCAATCTTTATTAAAGATTTTAGGGTTATTGGTCTTATTGATTTTTGCTATAAGCGTTATTATATCTCTCATTTCAAGGTTATTCTTTAATGACAGTACAAAATCAACATTTTTTGAATATATAAAAAATGCTTTTGGAAGTCTTATACTGATAATCTTTATATTCTTCGGACTTTCCTTTATGTTGAACAACAATTTTTAAAATACTGACTACCAGTGTTATTCC
>CAMSGF010000143.1 GCA_947058225.1 uncultured Eubacteriaceae bacterium | reverse complement strand
GTACCGTAACCCACGCACAGCCTTTTTTTGCATTTGCCATAGCCCACGAAAGAAGGTCACAGACATATCCGCTTGTAATCACCTTATTGGTATCTACATCCTTGTTTAACAATGTAAAATTTTCATTTTTTAACAGTTCGTTTACTTTCATAAAACGCCTCCAAAAACAAAATATGCGTTTTTAGTAAAAATTTGTCACAATAATACATACTAGTATAGCAGAGAAAAAAGTTTTTTTCAAGCGAGATTTGCCGTTTTAAACATACGTTTTTTTATTATCGTTTTCTTTTTTTTCATAATAAGCACATTCGTTTTTCAGGCTGTAAGGTGCATACTCAAGTTTTTCCAATGTGCAAAGCCCTTCTTTTTGATGAATGCAGTCAAAAGTACAATAAATATTTAGCATAATTTCTCCTTTTTAAATGAAATTCTATTTAAAGTATTAGCCTAATTGTGATAAAATATTTAATAAAATTTACAAAGTACAAAGGAATGATAAATATGGAAATAGGCAAATTAACAAACGAAACACTTCAAAAAATTTTATTTGATAAAATATCAGTTTTTAATAAAGAGGTTTTGGTGGGAAGTGGAATCGGAAAGGATACGAGTGTCCTTGACTTTGGCGGAGATTTGTTCGTTTTATCCACAGACCCCATAACAGGCAGCAAAAACAAGATAGGAACTCTTTGCATAAATATTTCCTTAAACGATATTGCAACAAATATGGCAAAGCCAATCGCCGTTATGGTCACAATGCTTATTCCACCAAACGCTTCTTTAGAAGATACGGAAGAAATAATCGATGAAATGTTAGATACGTGCAGGAAAAACAATGTCGATTTAATCGGAGGGCATACGGAAGTGACAGACAGCGTAAACAGATTCGTGTTAAGCTGTGTATGTATCGGAAAAAAAGAAAAGAAAAAAGAAGTCTTGCCAAAAGCAAATGACAGTATAGTCATGAGCAAATATGCAGGGCTTGAAGGAACTGCGATAGCAGCACTTGACTGTGAAGAAAAATTAAAAGATGTTTTAAATGAAAAAGAGCTTAAATTTGCAAAAGGACTTATAAACGAAACCAATGTATTAAGAGAAAGTATTATTGCAGATAAGTGTGATGTGAGTCTAATGCACGATGCAACGGAGGGCGGAATTTACGGAGCCGTTTGGGAAATAGTGACAAATGCAGGGTTTGGGGCAAAGATATACAAAGACAAAATACCCGTTTTAAACGAAACAAAAATCATAAGCGACGTTTTTAACATAAACCCTTATAAACTGATATCAAGCGGAGTTATGTTATTTTTAACGAGCGATGCTAAAAAGTTAATCTCTTTATTGGAAGATGAGGGTATTAAGGCGAGTGAAATAGGAGTGTTAAATGACAGTGATGAAATTTTACTTGTAGATTCAAATGGAAAGGAAAGCATACTAAACCCACCAAAACAAGATGAGATTTATAAGATAAAGTAGGCTAAACAAAACAAAGCAAGTAAAATTCATATATAAAAAGGTATATATTCATATTACGATGATAAGAAATCTAAAGACATAGATAGATAGTACAATTTATTAAGTTATTATGCAAAAAAAATATTGACAAGTATCGTTTTTTTGTATGTAACTTTGTGTGGGAGCGGTGCAAACTGGAGGAGGTTAAGTTAAATGACATTGCGTATGAGATTTTGTATGGGAGGGGCGGTGTCCCATATTTTCATCTATTACATCTTGATAATCTATGGAACTTTGTGTGGGAGGGGCGGCGGCTTTTATGAATGAAGCATTTTTAAATTCATTTAAAAATACTTAATTCATAAAAGTTCAGGCGAATGAAATTCGCCTGTCAGTGAAATGCGATATATCGCATTTCACCCGCCGCCCCTCCAAACCCACTGCCAAAATAAATCAACACAACAAACAACTTTATAAATTCACTATAATAAATTGAAAAAACAATTAAAACACAAAAAAATATAATATTTCAAAATTTCACACATACATAAAATTATCAAACAAACCCATAAAAATAATTTACACAATATTTTCAAACAAAAAAACATTCAAATAAACATATATCTTACTTTTAAATTAACACTTTTTCAAATTTCATTACAAAACCACAACTTTTTTTGGTATAATAAAAAATAAAAAAATAATGAGGTATATATATGATTATAGTAGACGCATTCGGAGGAGATTTTGCCCCCGAAGAACCCATAAAGGGAGCAGTTCTCGCAGCAGACGAATATAAAAGAGAAATAACACTTGTCGGAGATGAAGATAAAATTTTAAATGTGTTTGAAAAATATTCACTCTCAAAAGAGAGAATAAGCATTGTACACGCTCCAGATGTTATAACCTGCCATGATGAAAGTGCATTATCTGTTAGAAGAAAGAAAAAGTCATCTTTGGTCGTTGCGGCAAATTTAGTAAAAGAAAATGAAAATTCAGTTTTGGTTTCAGCAGGAAGTACGGGAGCGGTATTATCCGCGGGGGTGCTTGTAACAGGGAGAATGAAAGGCGTTATCCGTCCGTCTCTTGGAGCATTAATACCGGGCAAAAAACCGTTTCTTCTTATGGACTGCGGGGCAAATGCGGACTGTAAAGTGGAATATTTGGTTCAATTTGCAATTATGGCAAGTGTCTATATGCAAAACATATTAAAGGTGGAAAATCCAAAGGTTGCCCTTGCAAATATCGGAAGTGAGCCAGAAAAAGGAAGTACACTTTACAAAGAAGCGTATAAAAAACTCGAAAATGAAAAAAATATTAACTTTATTGGAAATGTCGAAGCCGTAAATATTATGAACGGGGAACACGATATCGTCGTTTGTGATGGCTTTACGGGCAATATGCTTTTAAAATCAATAGAGGGTATGGCTTCTCTTTTCAAAGGAGTATTAAAAGAAACGCTTTATAAAAGCACAAAGACAAAGATAGGTGGGGCTTTAATTAAAAATGACCTTAATGCGGCCTTTAAAAAATTTGACACAAAACAATATGGCGGAGCTCCGCTTCTTGGAGTAAACGGAGGTATATTTAAGGCTCACGGCAACTCAAAGGATATACTGATAAAAAACACGATAAAACAGGCAATTGACTTTACAGATAATAATTGTTTGGAAAAAATCAAAAAAAATCTATCATAATACATTGTTTTATGATATAAATATATATACAAATACATACTTAATCGGAGGATAATTATGGTTTTTGATAAAGTTAAGGAAATTATAGTAAGACAACTGGAAGTAAATCCGGACTTAATAACAATGGAAACATCTTTTTTAGACGATTTAGATGCAGACTCTCTGACACTCATAGAACTAATTGCAGATTTTGAAGATGAATTTGATGTAGAAATTGATGAAAGTCAACTGGAAAATATTAAAACCGTAAAGGATGTTGTGAATTATTTCGAATCACTATAAAAATTTTTTAAACTCCTTCGTAATCCTCGGGGGAGTTTTAAATTATTTAAAAAATTAATCATTGTCATTAATATTTAATTTTTTAGATAGTTTAAGAGGGAGAAGTAAAACATTTTTGCGGCCGCTGGCATGGGGGATCGGAAACGGATGGATATT
>CAMSGF010000142.1 GCA_947058225.1 uncultured Eubacteriaceae bacterium | reverse complement strand
TGATGCTTTTGAAATATATGTATCCACATCCGTATCCGGCGCAACAATAATATCTTCATATGCCCTATACATAATAATTTTAATTAATATTTTTAGCAAGCAAAAAATTATTAAATTTTCTAAAATAATAATTTAATTAATTAAAATTTTTGTTGTTTAAAAATGATTAAAATATAAGTAAGATAGGGATATTCACTAAAAAACACTTATATTTATAGCACTAAATACTATAAATATAAGTGTCTTTTGTTTTAAATATTATTTTCCATGCAGTATTTAAGGATAACTGCTGCTGTCTTACTATCCGGGATTTCATTGTTTAAAATCATTTCCTTTATTTTTTTAGGCTCTATTTCTAATATTTCAAGAAATTCATCATCATCCCAGTTCGTACTTGTCTTTTTTAAATTTGTCGCTAAATACACATATATCTTTTCATTTGAATACCCCGGAGCTAAAAATATATCCATATAAGGTACAATTTCTCCTGCCCTGTAACCTGTTTCTTCTTCTAATTCCCTCACTGCACAACTGGCGGGGTCTTCATTCTCATTTATTCTCCCTGCTGGAATTTCAAGGAGTACATCTCCTGCGGGATAGCGATATTGCTTTACCATTAAGATATTGCCGTTATCCAAAACTGCCAATATCGCAGTCGCACCGGGATGTTTTATATATTCCCTAAAACTTGTTTTCCCATTTGGGAGTGAAACTTCATCGACATAAATATCTAAAATCTTCCCGTTATATGTGAACTTTGAATTTAATCTTTTCTCCTCTAAATCCATTAACCATCCTCTCTTTCGTTTAGCATTTTGTTTAGTGCATCCATAAAGCTGTTGACATCCTTGAACTGCCTGTATACACTCGCAAAACGCACATATGCAACCTCATCGAGTTTTTTCAAATGTTTCATTATTTCTTCTCCGATTTCATTTGAAGAAACTTCTTTTTTAGCTTTTTTCTTTATATCCGATTCAATTTCGTTTGCCACACTTTCTATTTTTTCGATGCTTACAGGTCTTTTCTCACAAGACTTTATCATTCCATTTATGATTTTATCCCTGTCAAAAGTTTCTCTGTTTCCGTCCTTTTTTACTACTATAAGTGGGATTGATTCTATTTTTTCATACGTTGTAAATCTTTTTTCACAGTTTAAACATTCTCTTCTTCTTCTAATGGCTGTATTGTCTTCAGTTGGTCTGGAGTCAATAACCTTGCTTTCATCGTTACCGCAATGTGGACATCTCATAATATAACCTCATACATTCTATATAATAATAAAAGTATACTATAAACGGATACAACTTTGCAAGGGTGTAAAAAGTATTTTAACTCAAAAGCTCTACTAATTCATATATTTGGTTGTATTCATCATCAGTATTACTTTCTTCATCGTTTTTACTTTCCATATTTTCAGAAAGCTTTTTTATATTTTTATCTTCTGTATCGCTTTTTGAACTTTCTCTAGAAGAAAACATACTGCTTAAAAGAGGAACAAAGTTCATTATGTTTTCTGCTTTTTTATACGTATCTCCAAGTCTGTGTTTTATCTCTTTCATAATAAGTTTTTTTTGTTCTTCTTTTTTTGCATTTTTAAGGTTTATTGTCTTTCTTTTTATATTATCCGCAGTATATAAATAATTATCTATCTTTTTTATTTTTGAATGTGCACTTTCCACATCAATATTTTTTTTATTAAAAAATCCAAACCTTTTATTTTTCTTTATATTTTTTTCTTTCCCCTCTTCAAGCTCAAAGGGTTTAGAAGACACATCCTCTTCATCTAATATGTAATAAGGCTTTTGAAGAAAGATATCGTATAAAAGATATATAATCAGTACATCTGTCAATGTTATTTCTTCTAATATATTTTTCATAAAATTCTCCTTTATATTAATTAAGAGGGGGATAATCCCCCTTTTTCATTAGCAGCAAAGGTCATCGCCTGAACAGAATAATAAGAATATTACAAGTAATATAAGTATTATATTATCTCCGTCAAACAGCCCTGAAAGTCCGTTTGAACCGCATCCGCATCCGTTATTATTTGAAGAAAAAAGAACTAATATAATTATTATAAGTAAAATCCAATTATCATCATCAAAAATATCCATCAAACCACCAAACATAAAAATACCTCCTTTTATTTTTATTAAGCAGCAGGCTTTCACCTGCTGCATTTATGGTTTAAATTAGTCAACAAAAAGGATAACTAATAGTAAGAAGAAGAATAGTAAACATCCGGAATCATCTCCGAATACATCGATTTGATCAAATAACACTACTAAAAGCAAGAAAAACATTAGTAATGATTCGCAAGAACAATCATCAAAAAAATTACACATATTATTTACCTCCGAGTAATAAATTTATTTTAGAGGGTTTATCCTCTAAAACCATAGTACGCCATAGGTAAGTATTGTGTGAAAAAGTAACTTTATTTTTTTTATCTAATATTATAAATAAAGGTTAAAAATGGAGGAAATATATGAAAGATAAAGATATAAAAAAAGCAGTTGAGGCTATAAAAAATTCTAATATAACTAAGGATGATTTTGATAATTTAAAGAAAAAAGCTGAAGATATGGGAGTAATGGATAAAGTAAATGAACTCAATAGACAATATTCGCCAAAATTTAAACAGTTTTTAAAGGATAATAATAATTTCAAAGGACTAAGTAAAGAAGAGAAAGCAAAAGTTATATTAGATTATAAAAAGCAGTTAACACCTGAGGAACAAAGACAGTTTGACAAGGTGTTAAAAATGGTTACATCTTATGTAAAAAAAATGAAATAAGAAGGAGGAGAAAGTGTCATTAATAAAAAAGACAATGAAAGGGAAAGAAGATATACAAACAAGGAAGAGAAAGCTTAAAAGAGTTGAAAGACTTTTGGAAGAAAAGCAGGAAAGACTTATAAGAAGAAGAGAGATGTTGGAAAAAAAGAAGATACAATTATATGAAGAAGAAAGAAAGGAGAAAAGGCAAATGTCAGGAGAAAATGAACATAGCAATGACGATATGAGAAACAATGATATTTTAGTTTACAATGATGATACGACCAGTAAAATTATAGTAAATAGAAGAAGAAAAGAAGAAAACGAAGATATTTCAAGAGAAGTGGAAAAGTTATTTGAAGAGTTTACGGCAGTGACAAAAGATTATGATGAAAAAGGACAGGAAGAACCGATTGAAAATGTTACTTATGAAAAAAGCGAAGAAACAAACGAAACAAATGAGCCGAGTGAAGATGAGTTTTTACAAGGGAAAGACTTTTAATAAAGCTTTGCAATGTGTGTCTTAAAGGTATGCATTAAAGGACAGCGAATGAAATAAAAGATTTAATAGACAGTAGATAAATAAGTGTGTCTTTAAGGGACAGTGGGTGAAATCAGAAGATTTCACAGACAGAAATATAACTGTTATATAAGTATGTCATAAGGGGCGGCGGGTGAAGTGCAAAAGCACTTCACTAACAGACGATTTAAAAATCGTCTGAACTTTTAAAAAGAGATATTTGAAAAATAAATTTTTCAAATATCTCTTTTTAAAAGCCACCGCCCCACCGCTTCACACTTTTAATTTATTTTAAATATTATAAAAAACAT
>CAMSGF010000141.1 GCA_947058225.1 uncultured Eubacteriaceae bacterium | reverse complement strand
AATTACAATAGGAGAAGTTATGCCAAAAGTTATAGCATTATTCAACCAAAAAGGGGGAGTCGGAAAGACAACCTCCGCAATAAATTTAGCGGCCGCATTATCCGAATGTAAGAAAAAGGTTTTATGCGTAGACTTTGACCCACAGTGCAACCTGACAAGCGGACTTAATATCGACAGAAGAAGTGTAAAATATAACGTATATAATTGTATAGTCGATAACGTACCGGCAAAAGATGCAATACTTAACACAGCCTACGAAAACTTAGATATACTCCCTTCCGGAATTGACCTTGCCGCAGCTGAAATAGAAATGACTTCTATGAAAGCAAGAGAATTTTTACTTAAAAAAAAGATTGAAGAAGTAAAAACCTTGTACGACTATATATTAATAGACTGCGCACCGTCTCTTGGGCTGTTACCTATAAATGCACTGGGAGCGGCAAACAGCGTGCTTATCCCGATTCAATGCGAATACTACGCACTTGAAGGAGTGAGCCAGCTTATGAGCACGATAAACCTTGTAAAAAGAAGTATCAACCCATCGCTTCATATAGAGGGAGTTCTCCTTACAATGTTTGACAGCAGGACAAACCTATCCGCACAGGTTGTGGAAGAAGTAAAGAAATACTTTAAGAATAAAGTCTATAAGACAATAATACCAAGAAATATACGCCTTGCCGAAGCACCAAGCTACGGACAGACAATATTGGACTATGACATTGCATCGAAAGGTGCAAAAAGCTACATATCTTTGGCAAAGGAAATAATAAAGGAGAATGAAAAAAATGGCTAAGAAAAAAAACGGTGGTCTTGGAAGGGGGCTATCAGCCCTTATACCCGATGAACCGATAGAAGAAATAATCGAAGAATATAACAAAGACTCGGTAAGAGAGATAGAAATAAGAAAAATAATTCCAAACCCAAAGCAACCGAGAAAAGACTTTGATAAGGAAAAGCTAAAAGAACTATCCGAATCGATAAAAGAGCATGGCCTTATTCAACCGATTATAACGATAAAAGAAGATGACAAATATATAATTGTTGCAGGAGAGAGAAGATACAAAGCATCAATGCTCGCAGGGCTTAAAAAAGTGCCTGTGATAGTAAAAGAATTTAATGACGAAGAAATATTGCAGGTTGCACTAATTGAAAACATACAAAGAGAAGACTTAAACGAAATTGAAAAAGCTCTGGCATATCAGGAGCTAAAAGATAAATTCAAAATGACGCAGGAAGAAGTTGCAAAAACACTCGGTAAAAGCAGGGTATATATTGCAAATACGTTAAGACTTTTATCACTTCCTGATAATATAAAAGATTTAATAAGAAAAGATATTTTATCCGCAGGACACGCAAGGGCAGTATTATCACTTGAGGATAAAAGCCTTATGAAAGACTTTGCAAATTATATAACAGAAAACAACCTGTCTGTGAGGGAAGCAGAAAAAGAAGCAAAGACATTTAAGAAAAAAGAAAAAGAAATAAAAAAAGAGGCAAAAGAAAAAGACCCTTATGCAGCGGATATTGAAGAAAAAATAGCGATGAAACTCGGCACAAAAGTAAAGCTTAATCAAAAAAACGGAAAAGGGAGCATTAAAATCGAATTTTATTCAAATGAAGATTTAGAAAGACTGCTTACTTATTTTGACTTGGAGGAAATATGAAAAGAAACAGTACAATATTAGGAAGTGCATTATTAGTAAACTTAATACAATTAATATTATGTGTGATTTTATACACAATAGGAAAGGTAATCGGTATAAACACATTCCTTGCCCTCATTGTATTTATAATTGAATTATTTATTTGGTTTGTTGTAGGGTTCAGGTTTGTAATCTCATATACCGACAGTAAAATATCATCTCTTATTTTAGCGATGGTATATGCAATAATACCAATATTTGTATACACATTTATTACATTTATGCTTTCAATAATAATCCCTGAAGCAAATCAAGGTTGGAGCCAGTTCTTCTTTGCATTATCACCTGTTGTATTTATAAACAGACCCGGAGTATTTTTAGCAAAGATATTTACTTCCAACGGTTATATTGCTCTTTTCTTAAACTGCGTATGTATGGCGGCAGCATTTTATGTGGGAGAAATTTTAGCTTTAGGTTTCAAAACGGGCAAACAAAAGATAACTGACAGAAGAGAAAGAGCTGACAACAGATATAACACACATCAAGTAGCCCCTATAAAAAATGAAGAGATAAAAGAAAATAACAAACAGGCATCAAAAAGACAAGTGGATACTTCAAAACAAAACAAAATGACAAGAGGGCAAGATAATGTAAATCAAGCTCCGACTCAAAATTCCACACAACCGCCAAAACAAAAAAGAAGTCAGATTCACGCACAGAAAAAACGTGAAATGAATTTAAGAAAATCTCAAAATGAAAACAAAAATACGGGAGAAAATAATTAATATATGTCGTGGATTGATATATTTATAGTTGCAAGCATACTGATTTTCACAATAATCGGCGCATACAAGGGCATTTTAAAGGAGTTTTTATCCATAGCGGTACTACTGCTAAGCTTTTTCAGCGCAAAATTGCTCTCAAAGCCTGTATCAAATTGGCTCATTCAAAACACGAATATAAGGGATAATATAGCGGGAAGCATTGCTCCAAACACCGTTATGACAACTGAAGGAGTGCCTTCATGGGTAGAGTCTATGCACTTATACAAAGTTCCCAAACCGATATTGGACTTTTTTAGCAATTTATGGGAACAGGGAACACAGTCAACAGGAAGTGCATTAGAGATATTTACAAAGCAATCTTCCAATATAATACTGACATTTTTTACATTTATAGTTATTTTACTCGTAGCTTATATTGTCTTTAATTTATTATCGGATATTATAAACTTAATTGGAAAGCTGCCGGTAATAAATGTATTTAATACACTTGGAGGAATTTTATTTGCACTTGCAAAAGCTATATTATTAAATATGGTCATAATAAGCATATTATTTGTAGTTGCACTTTACTTTGGAAATGAAACAATCGCAACAGCCCTGAATAACTCTATCTTTGCGTCATACTTTTATGTCGGATATATTCTCTTTTAATGAAAGGTGAAATTTTATGAACAATAGCTTTCAATTAGGACAAAAAGTAATAATGAAAAAAAAGCACCCCTGTGGGAGTAATGAATGGGAAATTGTACGTCTTGGGGCGGATGTTAAAATAAAATGTATGGGGTGCGAGCGGGTCGTTATGATGAGTAGGGACAGTTTTAATAAGTCAGTGAAAAAAGTAATTGAATAAAAAACAAATATTTATTTTTATAAGTTTTTGTAATATTGTTTTATTTATATTTTTATAATATTAACTTTATTATTAATATTATAAAAAAAGAAATACCCCTCTTTTTTATAACAAAACTAACGTGTCAATATTTCACCACGACTTTGTTCATAGTCTTCTACAGACTCTGACATATATTTTTCTATTTGTTTATTTATAGAACGACGGTTACACTTACATACGTAACCAAATTTTTTAAAAAGTTCTCTCTCTGTTCTCAATGTGTACCTTACAATATTTTCGTCCATTTTTATTTAGTATTTTGGTACATTGCTCAATATTAAGCATCTAACAATAA
>CAMSGF010000140.1 GCA_947058225.1 uncultured Eubacteriaceae bacterium | reverse complement strand
CTCAAAGTTCATCAGCCACAATCGGTATGCTTCAGGCCCTTGCAATCGGCGGAGCTTTTACAGATTTATCAAACTTCCAAACATTAAGTATAATTATACCGATAGTGCTTGGAATGAATATAGGAACGTGTGTAACAGCTATTTTTGCAATGATTGGTTCATCGAGAAGTGCAAAGCAGACTGCAAGCTTGCATCTTATCTTTAAACTTCTTGGTGCAGCACTTATGATGATTGTAATTTTACTTACGGGTGGATTTACGAACAACGAACAAAGCATAATATATAAGTTTATAATAAGCATTTCAGGTTCAAACACGTCAAGACAAATTGCCAATTTCCATACATTTTTTAACATAGCAAACACTTTAATATTCCTACCGTTTATAAAGCCGGTAACAGATATGGTACAAAAAATAATACCGGAAAAGAAAGAAGAAGAAGAACAAGAATTCAAACTCAAATTTAACGATATATTATTGGAAAACCCATCTGTTGCCATATCGGAAATAATCGGAGAGGCGGGAACTATGGCAGAAATTGCATTCAAAAGCTACAATACAGCGTTTGAATGTGTATATAACGACAATATTTCCAAAGTGGAAGATGTTAAGATACTTGAAAATTTAATAAACAAATTTGAAACGGGAATAAGCGAATTTTTAATTAAGATATCAGCACTTAATTTATCACTTAGGGAAGCAGACTTGGTAATTCATCTGTTTAATGCAATTCATCACATAGAAAAAATAGGAGACCACTCAATGAATTTAGCCGATATGGCTCTTAAAATAAAAGAAAGAGATGTTAAATTCAGTGAAAATGCAAAAAATGAGTTAAACAGTATGCATATTTTGGTAAAAGAATCTTTAAGAACATCCATTGATTCTTTTGAAACAAGTAATTTGGATAAAGCATATAAAGTTCATATACTTGAAAAACAGATTGTAGAAAAAGAAGAAGATTTGAGGATGGCACACATTGAAAGGTTGAATCAAAAAAGGTGCACACCTGAAACAGGAGTATTATACTTGGATGTTGTGACAGACTTTGCGAGAATAGGAAGTTACAGCGAAGGATTATCAAAGTTCGTAAAAGCGAACATAGATATACTGCCTGCAAAACATTTTGATATACTTCAATAAAATAAAATTCAAACAAAAAACAAAAATGCAAAATTGAAAAAATTTTGCATTTTTAATGCTTTATATGATAAAAAAAAGTATAATGTATACACTACATAAAGGAAGGTAAAACAAATGGAATACGATATAATAATTATAGGAGCAGGTCCCGCAGGGCTTAGTGCAGGTCTGTACGCTTCAAGAAGCAAATTAAATACACTTGTGCTTGAAAAAGCCGTTGTCGGAGGGCAGATTAATACGACACTTGAGGTTGAAAATTATCCGGGGAGTGAAAATAACACAACAGGACCGGAATTAGTTGAAAAAATGAAAGAACAATGTTTAAATTTCGGTGCAAATATTGTCCTTGAAAATGTAACAAAAATAGAAAAAAAGAATAATCTTTTTTTAGTTACCACAAATAAAAACACATACACTTCAAAAAGCTGCATTTTAGCGACAGGCTCTCATTCGAGAGAGCTTGGCATACCGGGAGAAAAGGAATTTAAGGGAATGGGAGTAAGCTATTGTGCAACGTGTGACGGATTTTTTTATACAAATAAAGAAATTGCTGTTGTCGGTGGGGGAGATACTGCTTTAAAAGAAGCGATATATTTAACTAAATTTGCAAAAAAAGTATCCATAATTCACAGAAGAGATGAATTCAGGGCTAACAGGTCTTTAGTGGATAGAGCAAAAAACAATGCAAAAATTGAATTTATTTTAAGCAGCGAAGCCATAAATATAAACGGAAAAGATATGGTTGAAAGTATAACAATAAAAGAAAAAAAGACAAATAAAACATATGATTTAAAGGTTGACGGAGTATTTATGTTTATAGGCTTTATCCCAAATACAAATGAATTTAAAGACTTATTGTCTTTGGATGAAAAAGGATACGTAAATACAAATAATTCACTTGAAAGCAAGACAGACGGTTTATTCGTAGCAGGAGATGTAAGACATAAAAATTTACGACAGGTTATTACCGCTGCATCAGACGGAGCAATATGTGCAGTTCAGGCGGAAGAATATATAAATGATAATTTTTCAGAGTAATAATAATGCTCAGATTTGAATGTGATTATAATACAGGTGCACACAAAAAAATAATCGAAAAACTTACAGAAACTAACGAAGAACAAACCTGTGGGTATGGAATGGATGAATATTCAATTCAGGCTAAAAAACTTATTCAAAATAAATGTCAAAATGACGTTGATGTTCATTTTGTAATAGGTGGAACACAGGCAAATTATATAGTTATAAGCTCAGCGCTTAGAGCACATGAAGCTGTTATAAGCGCTGACACAGGGCATATAAATCTTCATGAAACAGGTGCGGTTGAAGCAAAAGGGCATAAGGTCATTGCATTAAAAAGTTATGATGGAAAATTACGGGCAATAGATGTAGAAAATTACTGCAATATGCACTTTACCAGTGATGATATGGAACATATGGCAAAACCTAAAATGGTATACATATCAAACCCAAGTGAATACGGAACGATTTATAAAAAGCACGAGCTTAAAGAAATAAGAAAAGTTTGTGATAAGTATGATTTATACTTATTTATGGACGGAGCAAGACTTGGATACGGACTTATGTGCGAAGAAAATGATATGACACTAAAAGATATAGCAGGTCTTTGTGATGTGTTTTATATCGGAGGCACAAAAATAGGAGTGTTATTCGGAGAAGCTATTGTCATATCAAATGATAAGCTAAAGCCTGATTTTAGGTATTTTATAAAACAAAACGGTGCAATGCTTGCAAAAGGCAGACTTCTTGGAATTCAATTCAAAACACTTTTTGAAAATGACTTATATTTTAAGATTTCAAAAAATGCAATATTACAAATAACAAAAATTAAAAAAGCTTTAATCTCTAAAAATATAAAAATGTATATTGATTCTCCTACAAATCAGATATTTCCTGTAGTATCTTATGAGCAGATGAAATATCTAAGAGAAAATGTAGCATTTTCATATTGGGGAAAAGAAAAAGAAGAACACGTAATAAGATTTTGCACGAGCTTTGCAACGACAGATGAACAAGTGGATGAATTGTTAGAGATAATTAAAAATATGCCATAAAAATAATAAATTACTTATAAAAAAAACAATTTAAATATAATAAAATATCAAAAAAATTGGATATTTTAAATTTCAAATATACTATAAAAAACTTGAAAAAATATAGAAATTGTCTTAAAATATTTAATATTGACAGTGAAATAAGGAGTAAAATATGCGAAGAGGAATATCCATAATTTTATCAGTTATAATGTGTTTTGGACTTGTCGGTTGTAATACAAATCAAGAAGATAAAAACAATGAAACATATTCTATTGGATATGTAACTGATTCTAATGGTTTAGATATACAAAAAAATCAAGATGTTATTGACGGAATAAACGAAGCGTTTAAAAATTATGATTTTAAATTGGATGTAAAACAATCACCAAGTTCAGATAAATACACAGAATCGTGCAGAACA
>CAMSGF010000139.1 GCA_947058225.1 uncultured Eubacteriaceae bacterium | reverse complement strand
TATGTATAGATGTGTCATGTCCGATCTTCTTTCTATTGAAATTTGTATATTTTTACATCAATCCCCGCGTTAAGAGCCTCGGCAATCTCCACAATGGAATGTTCTCCCTCATACGATATTTTAAACTTACATAACAAATATATCTATCCCCTACCCCTTTTCATCCCTTAATAAAGAATAAAGTTAAATTAAAAAAAATTATTATTTGTTAATTATCCCATACATCTTCTCATAAAATCAGCCTATTGATATATAAAAATAATATATAATTACAATAAATTTTTGCCTAAATCTAAAAATAAACTGCAATTAAAATGAATATAAAATAAATTTATAATCTTTTGTAATAAAAAAGAAGCGTAAAACGCTTCTTTTTCTTTTAATATTACATTAATTTTATACTATACCCTGTTCGTACATAGACTGAGCAACCTTTAAAAATCCTGCAACATTTGCACCGAATATAAGGTTTCCCTCCATTCCATATTCCTTTGCTGTGTCCCTCGCATTTGTATAAATGTTTTTCATAATTCCCTTAAGCTTTTCATCAACTTCTTCAAAACTCCATGAATAACGCATTGAATTTTGACTCATTTCAAGGGCAGATGTCGCAACCCCGCCTGCATTTGAAGCTTTCCCAGGAGCAAATGGAATCTTTTGTTCCACAAGCCATTCAGCTGCTTTATCCGTACAAGGCATATTTGCACCTTCTGCGATAAGTTTACATCCGTTTTTAACAAGAAGTTTTGCATCATCAAGGTCAAGCTCATTTTGTGTTGCACAAGGAAGTGCAATATCACATTTAATACTCCAGATTTTGCTGCAGTCAGCTGTGTATTCCACACCGCTTTTTTTGTCTGCGTATTCCTTTATTCTTCCTCTTTTTACTTCTTTGATTTCTTTTATTAAATCAAGGTCAATTCCGTTTTTATCATAGATATATCCTGAAGAATCGCTCATTGCAACAACTTTACCGCCAAGCTGTTGTACTTTTTGACAGGCATATATTGCCACGTTTCCGCTTCCTGAAATAACGACTGTTTTACCTTTAAAACTATCATTTATATCCTCTAACATATTTTGAGCGAAGTACACAAGTCCGTATCCTGTCGCTTCTGTTCTTACAAGACTTCCTCCCCAGTTTAAACTTTTTCCCGTAAGCACACCCGTAAATTCGTTTCTTATTCTCTTATATTGACCGAATAAATATCCGATTTCTCTCGCTCCAACACCTATATCCCCCGCAGGAACATCCGTATCAGCTCCGATATGTTTTGATAATTCTGTCATAAAACTTTGACAAAATCTCATTACTTCATTATCACTTTTCCCTTTAGGGTCAAAATCACTGCCGCCCTTTCCTCCGCCTATCGGAAGACCTGTCAATGAGTTTTTAAAGATTTGTTCAAACCCTAAAAATTTGATAATACTCATATTTACCGATGGGTGAAATCTGAGTCCTCCTTTGTATGGACCAATCGCTGAATTAAATTCAACTCTCATCCCTCTGTTTACCTGCACCTTGCCGCTGTCATCAACCCATGGCACTCTGAATATGATTTGTCTTTCAGGTTCAACTATTCTTTCAAAAATTCCCGCTTCAACATATTCAGGATGCTTTTTTGCAACAACTTCCAAAGATTCCAAAACTTCTTTTACGGCCTGAAGAAATTCTTCTTCACCCGGATTTCTCTTTGCCACTTTATCAAACACCTGTTGTAATATTTCCATGTTACACCTCGCTATACTAAAATTTTATTTTGAACAAAAATTCAACAAAAAAATTATACTACTTTTTTTTCCATTTGTCATTGATTATTTTAAATATTTAAACAAATTTATAAATAAAAATACATAGTTTTTTGTAAAAAAGAATTATATTTTGAAAATTTACGTGTTTTTGTTATAATAAAACTACTATTTTGGAAGGAAGTATTGAATTTATGAAGTGGTTGGAAGTGAGTATATATACTTCAGATTTTGGAACGGAAATAGTTTCTGATGCTTTAAGTGAGATAGGCTTTTCAAGCGTTTTAATTGAAAATAAAAAGGACTTAAAAAAATATTTGGAAGAAAATAAAAACTCGTGGGATTTGCTTGATGAAGATTTGCTCGATGAAAAAGATGACAGAATCAATGTAAAAGTGTATGTAAGTGAAGATGACATGGAAAAAACAGAGGAAATAAAGGATATGGTATCTTTATTAAAAGCGGGTGATATTAATAACGAACTCGGTTCACTGGATATTTCTTATTCAAGGCTTGAAAATGAGGATTGGGCAAATAACTGGAAAAAGTATTTTAAACCGTTTGAGGTTGGTAAAAACATAGTCGTAAAACCCACTTGGGAAAAGTATGAAAATAAAGAAAGTAAACTTTTGCTTGAAATAGACCCGGGGGCAAGTTTTGGGACGGGTTCTCATGAAACGACAAAACTTTGTATGTTAGCTCTTGAAAAGTATGTAAAAAAGAATGATGTGGTCGTTGATGTCGGGTGCGGCAGCGGAATTTTATCTGTCCTTGCGGCGAAACTCAATTCAAAAAAAGTCGTTGCGGTTGATATAGATGAAATGGCTGTTGAGGTGTGTAAAAAAAGTTTAAATATAAATGGTGTCTTAGATAAAGTGGAGGTATTTAAGGGCGATTTGGCAGAAAAAATTGATTTAAAAGCAGACGTTATCGTCGCTAATATATTCGCTCATATAATAAAGCGTTTGATTCCCGATACAAAAAGGCTTTTAAATAAAGACGGTATTTTTATTTCAAGCGGAATAATCGATGATACGATTGATATAGTTCGCAGTGCGTATGATGAAAACGGCTTTGAGATTTTAGAAGAGAATAAGATGGGTGATTGGTGGTCGGTGGTCGGTAAAATAAAATAGAAAAATAATAGCTAAGGAGATAAATATGCCGATATCAAAAGCAGAAGTAAAATTAAAGCAAGATATAAAAAAAGTTTGGGAAGTCGTAACCGACAATAAAAATTATGATTGGCGAAGTGATATTGAAAAAATTGAAATCACCGGTAATAATACGTTCATAGAATATACAAAAGACGGCTTTAAGACAGTCTTTAAAATAACAAAATTTAAGCCTTACAGCTTATACGAATTTGATATGGAAAATGAAAATATGAGTGGTCATTGGATTGGTGAATTTATGGAGGATAAACAAGAAACGACCCTTATCCTCACAGAAGAGGTTACTGCCAAAAAGCTCATAATGAAACCTTTTGTAAAAACCTACCTTAAAAAGCAACAAAACGAATATATAAAAGATTTAAAAAATAAACTATTTGATTGATAAAAAGGAATAAAAAATATACATTTTTAAAATAAAAGAGGTTATTATAATTACTTAATAACCTCTTTTTTTAATATATTTATAAATTTAAATTATTATTTGTGCATGTAAGGTCTGTTTATATCCTGTCTTAAAAGTTTATAAAGCGTTGCTGCAAGGGGAACTCCAAATAACATTCCAATCACTCCGAAAAGTCCGCCTCCTATTGTGATAGCCGCTAAAACCCACATTCCCGGAAGTCCGATTGATGAGCCAACGACTTTTGGATATATTAAATTCCCTTCAAGCTGCCAGGGAAAGCCATCCGGGAATCCTCGAGATATCTCCCGCCTGTCCAACC
>CAMSGF010000138.1 GCA_947058225.1 uncultured Eubacteriaceae bacterium | reverse complement strand
TGTACTGATTAGCAGTGGCTACGGATAGAAAATGTGCCTGTAATATATTGGCCGCCCCACCCAACAACACCGGCAAAAAATACAATTTTTACAAATTTTTTATTTGCATTTATATATTTTTTTTGATATAATATTTAATGCTATTTATATGAGAACAAATTAAATGAAATAAATACGGAGGACAAAAGAATGCCAAGAAAATGTTATGTATGCGACAAACAAGTCATTTCAGGAAATAAAGTAAGCCATTCAAATATTCATACAAAAAGAACTTGGAAACCAAATCTAAAAAAAGTAAGAATCCTTGAAAATGGCACAGTTAAAAAAGTAGATGTCTGCACAAGATGTTTAAGAAGCGGAAAAGTTGAAAAAGCATAAAAAAAAGAAGTCTAAAACTTCTTTTTTTATTTCCATTTACAAGGGAAACACTCCTTTGCCAATGCATAAACGCAGTATCCAATCCCCGCAAAAAGTATCAAATACCATATCCATCTCGGTAAAACCAAAACAAGTAAAATCAGTATTATAAGAAGCATTATACCATTTATTATCATTGAATCATCAAAACACATACTATACCTCCTTACCCTTTTAATATATATTATTTAAAGAGTTAAGAAAATGTGAATCAATCATTTGAAAAAATAGCTAAAACCTCTCCTTTTAAAAATTCAACCCTTGCACTTTTTTCCTTTATAACATTGCTAACTCCGATAGAATCATCCGTCTTAAATACATATTCATTCAGTGGATAATAAAAACCCTTTAAGGTAATGACAGTATTTTCAAATGCAAAAAATGACACCGTCTGCTCTATCTTATCATTAATCTCAAAAGCTTTATTTTTTACAAATATTTCATTATTCTCATTTTTTATCCTACACTCTACACCTTTTTTTAAAGCTCTCCTAAGAAGAAGCACATTTGCAAAGGAATGGTCAAAGCGGGATGCAACACCGGGCATTATAAGTATATCCTCAGCTCCCATTTCAATGGCTGTACTGACTGCAAAATCTGTATCCGTTTCATCTTTCTTTGAGTTTAATTTTATAATATTATCCTCATATCCTTTTATATCAGATACTATACTGTCCATATCTCCTATAAGTAAATTGACATCTGCACCGATTTCCATCAAGCTGTCAAACCCTGAATCTGCCGCAATAATAAAATCAGGAGCATAATTATCTATTTCTTTTTTTAAAAATGAAGAGTCTATCTCTCCTCCGCAAACTATTAAATATTTTTTCAATATCTGTTCTCCTCTTCCTGTTTCAAAGCATTATATAAATATAAATAACTTTCATATCTATTTTTGTTTATCCAATTGTTTTTAACGGCCTCGATAACTTTGCAGCCCGGCTCATTCGTATGAGAGCAGACAGAGAATTTACAATCTGTAAAATCTTCAAATTCTTCAAAGTATTCCCAAAGTTCCTCTTTTTCTATCCCACTTATACTAAGCGAAGAAAACCCCGGTGTATCAGCAATAAACGTGTTATCACCTTCATAAAAAAGCTCACTGTGCCTTGTAGTATGCTTTCCTCTTTGAATCTTTTTTGAAACAGAATTTGTTTCTAAATTAAAATTTGGATAAAGTTTATTTAAAAGAGATGATTTTCCAACGCCACTGACTCCCGTAAACACATTGGTTTTCCCTTTTAAATAAGGATAAATCGAATCAATATTTAACCCTTCTTTTGCACTCGTAAAAAATAAAGGATACATACTATACATTTCCTTTATTTCTTCAATTTGTTTTTCATTTGACAAATCAATTTTATTAAAAATCAAATGAACTTTAATCTTATTTATAAGTGAATTTATAATCATCTTGTCTAGCAATAAAAAATTCACTTTTGGATTTTTAATGGCCGACACGATAAATACATTATCTATATTAGCTAAAGGCGGACGCACGAGTTCATTTTTTCTTTTATCAATTTTTTCAATTGTTTCTTCTTCTTTATTAAAATAAACTATATCCCCAACCTTTGGAGTCACTTTCTCTTTTCTGAAAATTCCCCTAAGCCTTAAAGTATATTCTCTCTTATCATTTAAGGAGCAGACAGTATAAAAACTGCCTACTCCTTTTAAAATAATTCCTTTATCCATTAAAACGTAACAACTCCGCTTCCTCTTTCTGCCCCATCGATATAAACTTTGTAATAACCAACCCCATATCCTTTCATCTTGACGCTGAATATCGCAGTGTCCTTTCTCGTTCCACTGTATATAACATCTGAATTTCCGTCTGAATCAATATATTCTATTTCAACCTTAACAGATTTTCCCTGACTTTCAGTATAATCATTTAAGTTTATTGAAACAGATTTAGTGGTGAGCTTTCCTTTGCTTATAACAAGGTCAACGCTGTCCCCTCTTGAAAGGGATGTTCCGCTTCCAGGAGAAACACTTATTACCTTGTCCTTTGCATATTTACTGCTCGTTTCATAAGAAGTATCCCCTATGATAAGTCCTCTGTCTTTAATCATCGCCTTTGCATCGGATATGCTCTTTCCGACAACATCGGGAACTGACACTGTATCTTCTCCCTTTGAAATGTATATCGTAACCTGACTTCCTTCTTTAACTGACACTCCAGAAGACGGCTCTTGCGAATAAACTCTTCCCGTATCCACATTATCGGAATATCCGCTTTCAACGTTAAGCTCTAAGTTAAGCGCTCTTAACTCTTCCACAGCCTCTTCTTCCGTCTTATTCATTAAATCTGGAACTTCAACTTCTTTTGCTCCCCTGCTTACTATAACCTTAACCGGAATACTCGTCTTTTGTTTTGTTCCTGCTTTTGGGTCTTGCGAAATGATATAATCTTTATCATACTTCGTTGAATACTTCTTTTCTACTATAGTGTACTTAAATCCAAGTTCATCCAAAGTTTCCTTTGCCTCTTCCACAGTCATTCCCTTTATCTTTGGAACAACCTCTGTCTTTGCAAATATCTTCGGAAGGAATATAATTCCAAAGATAAGCAAAACTACTGCCGCTATACCAATTGCAATCATCTTTGCTTTAGTCATTTTTTTCTTCTTTTTCTTCTTCTTTGGCTTTCTCGGCTCATCGTAGTATTCTTCCTGAACAACAGGTTCTTTTTTCTTTTTCTTCGGCTCTTTCTTTACATATGGAATATCCTCTGTATCAGAGTTTTCAAGGTCATTTTCTGCTATAATCGGAATATATGCATCAAAATCTTCTCTTATCTCCTTTAAGTCCTGAATCAATGCAGAAACATTTTGATATCTGTCGTTAGGAGATTTTGCTGTCAGATTTTTAATTATATTCTCAAGCCCCTCAGGAGCATATGGGTCAACATCCCTAAGGAGTGGAATATCCTCTTGTATGTGCATAAGTGCAACCGCAACAGGTGAATCGGAATCAAACGGAACTTTTCCCGTTAACATCTCATAAAGGCAAATTCCAAGAGAATACAAGTCACTTCTCGCATCCAAAAATCCACCTCTCGCCTGTTCAGGAGAAATATAATGCACACTTCCCATAGTTTCATCTGCCATGGTAAGCGTTGCGGAATTTATCGCCCTTGCAATTCCAAAGTCAGCAACCTTAGGTCTCCTCTTTTGAGCGGTTAAAAGTATGTTATGGGGTTTTACACCAGATGGAGCACAGAAACTAATCCGTTCATTAGAAGAAGAAAGGCAGC
>CAMSGF010000137.1 GCA_947058225.1 uncultured Eubacteriaceae bacterium | reverse complement strand
CTATACCCTGTTTCGTCTACTGCTCTTATGTACAGGGTGTTCTCGCCTTCGGTTAGGCTATCTATATGTAGCTTAACATTTTTTTCATCGTACTTTGCAATATCATTTATGTTTGGGTTTGTGTTTGCTATTTCCTTAAATGAAGCATCTTCTTTTGAATTTAGTGCGTATTCTATATGGTCTACTCTCTTTATCCCCTCATCCCCTTTTACCCAGTTATAGTTTAAGCTTATATCATCACTTGTCTTACCGTAGGACTTTTCAAGGGAGATTATCGGTGTTGGAGGAGGGTTTTCTATTATTATCTTTCTGGTTTTAACAGTTTCGTTTCCTGCCATATCTGACACGAAGTATTTTAAAGTATATTCTCCCGGGTCGTATTCGGTTGTATTTAGGTTATATATATCAAGGGAGGTTGTAAGTATTTTTTCTCTTCCCTTTGTGTCTGTAATTGAGACTTTTTTCTTTCCTATATTTCCACCATTATCATTTACTTCGTAAGATACAGCAACTACTCCACGCACCTCGTCATTTTCTTCAGGAGTCAGTATTTCAAGTGTTGGAGGAATATTGTCTTTATTGTATAGTAAAATTCCTTCGTCGTAGCCTATATTATCTTTGGCATAAAATCTCATCCTAATTTTATATTTCCCATCATTTAGGGAATTAAAGCCTTCGAATAAATCATTTATTTTATACCTGTTATATTCTTTTGGAGGGTTTTGTTCGTCTGTGAAAGTCATCTCCTTTTCTTCGTATCCGTCTACTGTGCTGTTGTCCTCATTTAAGACACAGGCCGTTATCTTTCCAAGGTTCACCTCACCGATTTCATCTTTATATTCCACATCCCACGATACGTATAAGTCTTTTTTATTATCATTTATCCAAGGGTTATCTTTTATATTTGAAATAAGACCGTTCTTTTCTTTTATAACGGGAAGGGTTTTATTGGTTTCACATGAGATTGTTTTTTCTGCGTAGTTTCCTGCTATATCGACTATTCTAAGGGTAATGTCGTTTGTATAAGGCTCAAAGTAAGAGGTATCTATAACTTCACTTCCATTTTCAAGTGTGCTTATCTTATGAAGCTCGTCGCTTTTCCCGTTTACGTAGTAATATACATTTACTGCGTGTTTATCACTTCCACTCCATGTAAAAACAGCCTTATCCTTTATAACATCTTCATTTTCAGGAGGATTTACCTCAAATGAATTCAGTACAGGCTTAGTCTTATCTATGCACTGGTATATAGCAGCAGATTTTCCGATTCCGTTTTGTCCATGTCTGTCAACGCCCTTTATGAACATTTTATAGCATCCTTCAGGCCATTTGGATATATTAAGGTCAAACTCCATCAAGTCGCCTGTGACTTTTTTAGTATCTATTTTTGTATAATTAATATAGTTATTTACACTTCCGTCAGCATTTGTAACGAGGGAATGAACTTTATTTTCATTTATAGTTGCCTTTTGCACTCTGTAATAATAATTAAGTGTACCAGTCTTTGTTGTGATTCCCTTTGCGGCTACATGTATACTGGTCTGTCCGCTTTGTATCGGCTTTCCGCCGTTTATAACAACTTCACTTGCGGTAGTAGGCACATCAACGCTGAAAGACACCGTAAGAACAGGTCTGTTTGAAGCAGTCGCGGTTCTTGACTTATAAAACCTCGTATTATTTTTAGCCGTCTTATTTGCATACTCTCCTTTTCCTACAAGTGCAATTCCAAAGTTTTCATACGTCCCATTGGCCCATTCCTGCATAATTCTTTTTAGGTTTAAGGTAATTGAGGCGGTGGAACTGGTAGGCTGCTTTGAATCGTATATATTTTCATCTCCTGTTCTCCAATTTGGTCTGGTATTCCATGTGACAGTATTCAGTGAGCAATCCTGAGTGTTTCTTCTGACCGTTACAGTAGCCTGATATGGATTGTCACATGCTTTTTGCACCAATTTAAGTGTTGCTGAATTTATCGTCACCCCCTGCTTTATACCGACAGCTTTATTAAATTCAGGAAATCTTACGATAGTTCTTGACCTTTTATAAGTATCTCCGTACCCAACCCACATAACATCGCTCTCATAATAATTTGTCGTAGGGTTTGCACTGGATACAAAGCTTGCTTTTATGTGGTCTGTAGCTGTTGCGGCTGTGCTTTTATACGTTGGGTCTATAGTGATTGGATATACTCTTTCTTTATCAGCAAGGTATTCTCTGTCCACCGTAAGCTTTAGCTTATAAACTCCTTCTTCGTTTGTATCCAAAAGCTCATACCTTAGGTTTGTATCGTTGTAGCTGTTTTCCCCGTTTGAACTGTCGTACATATAAGGGGATAATATTCTTCCGCTTTCTTCACCTGTCGTATTATCAAAAAAGATAACATTTCCCTCCTCATCAAGCTTTGCATAACACTCTTCAAGCTTTACTTCAAAGAAAAAAACATTATCTTCTGGTTCTTTATTTAATACTATGTATTCCTTAACCCCGTCATTTATAGGTTTATATTCGTATTTTATACTAGGTTCATCGGTAGAAAAAACAACGGCGGTGGTTTCCTTTTCTATATCACCGTATAAATCTTCCTCGTTTTGTTTTACAATGGAGGTGGTATTTGATGATATTTCATCATTAAAAAGAGGTTTCATCGAAAACTCCTTTTCTTCATCAACCACTTTTATCGGAATATCTTCTTCAAGACTTTTTGGAAGTAATACGTCCACACTTCCTCTCGTATTTGTAAACTGATAACCGTCTGCCTTGTTTTTACTGTCATTTTCATCGATAGCCTTTATGGAATTGTCATAATCTTTTATCTTTCCGTCTTCGTCCTTGTATCTTACTGCTTCTAAATATGACTTTAGGACTTTGTTTCCATTTCCATCATCAAAGACTGTATAATCAAGACCTTTTTTATCACATCCAAGTCTTTAACGTCATCGTTGTTTAAATCCATATAGCTGTTTCGGCTAATGGTTTTAATGTCTACTTGATTATCTGATGTAGCTTCATCGTCATTTTTTATATCGTTTATATCTATATCATCTTTTATGTCAGTATTTATATCTTTATTATCTACATTTAGTAAATCTTCATCTATGTCTATGTCAATAGCACCGTCTATAACGCTCATATCAAGGTCTGTATTATTTAATGCGAATATACCCAAAGGCAGTGAATTAAGTATTAACATAAGCACTAAAATAAGACTTATAATTCTTCCTCTCTTTTTCATACAATTCCTCCTAATATATGCTTTGTTTTTCTATATTTTACCATTTGTAAACGTTCATTGCAAGCGGTTTAAAAAAGTATAATAATTTTTATATTCATATTTTTGATATATAAATAATTACACATAAAATAACTTATATCATTTTATATTTGTATTTTCATAAATATAAACTATTCATTATCTTTAAATGGTTCATTATTAAATAAAATGATATTTTTTAATATTCTTACTTTAAGGATAATTTTTACAGCATCATATTTTCATTACCACTTCCCTTTTAAGTAAGTATAATATTTTTCATATCTTTACTATATCTTGTTTTATTTTTTTGTAGAATAAAGTAGAATAATGTGGTAATATATATGATAGTTTTACAAAGGAGATTTTAATTATGAAAATGTGGTCGGGCAGGAATTCGTAAAGCGCTCCAAACGGGTGAACTTGTTACCTATGATGATGG
>CAMSGF010000136.1 GCA_947058225.1 uncultured Eubacteriaceae bacterium | reverse complement strand
ACAACATACATTTTTAAATATTATTTTAATATTCGCTAAAATCAAACAATTTATTATTAAAAAAATTCATCACTGTTAATAATCATAATTATAAAAATGAAAATAATATTTTAAAAATTCATATTTGAATAATATAGTAATAATTTGCTGATTATAATAATCTGTCAGCAGACCTTTTAAAACAGGATATACCTCTGTGTTATTATAAATATTTTTTCAATCTTTCTAAAGCAGAATATACCTCTTCGCTATTATCAACATTTCCCCCGTTTTTTTCATCTATTAAAACCTGACTGAACTGCTAAATTATTATAAATATATTTACCTGAAATAATATATTTAAAATAAAAGAGATGTAGTTACGAAATAGTAAACTAAAGCAGCAAATCATTGAAACAGGCAAAATGAGCGTCTTTTTATCCTAACTTTATCTATAATTTTTTTCTGAATTTATTATATATCCTGCATAACTTTCACATAAAAATGTCTGTTTCTCGGCCCGTCAAACTCACAAAAATATATCCCCTGCCACGTTCCAAGAACCAACCTTGCGTCATTTACTATGACACTGACACTGCTTCCCATAGCAGAAGCCTTTAAGTGTGCAGCTGAATTACCCTCAAAGTGATGAAATTCTTTTCTGTCCGAAAAACTCTTACCCAAAGCGTACAATAAATCTCTTACGACATCAGGGTCCGCATTTTCATTAATCGTAATTCCCGCTGTAGTATGAGGACAAAACACTGTGCATATCCCATTTTTAACTCCACTTTCCCTAAGTGCCTTTCTTACAAGGTCGGTAACATCATAAAACTGTTCGCTTTTTGTATTTATATTGTATTCAAATAACATAATATACTCCTTTTACATTTTTTCCTTAATTAATGATATACTTCTTTTCGCCTGAGCCTCCAATTTTTTGTTATCCAGCATCTCATTTAATATAAAAATACTTTCTTCAAACGGAAACGACATAAGCGCCAAAGCACATTTCCAAAGGATAAGTTCATTGTAGACATTATCTTTTATTATATCATTTATAATTTGCAAATTCTCTACTGTAGAAAGCTCTTTATTTTTATATACCATAAACCCGATTGCATCAATAAGCTCTGAAAGTATATTTTTATCCACCTTATCAATAGCATCTACAAGAGATGGGAAAACTTCCTTATCCATGTTCCCAAGCATTCTCGCTATTAAATCTCTGGGAAGCGGATATGATTTCTTTTTTGAAACCTCACCTGAAATTTCTTCGTATCTGTTATCTCCAACCATCCCTAAATATTCAATCATAATATCCGCTGCATTTCTTCCTGCCTTTTCAAGAGTCCTTGATATTTCAAGCCTAACATAAAGGCATTTTTCAATTATAATCCTATCCAATACCAACCTTATCAAGCTCTCATCTGTTATTATATCATCCGACAATATATTAATCGCAACACTTCTTTTTACCGGATTATCATCATTTATCATATTCACAAGGGTAAAAAAGCTCTCACCTACATACTTTTTATAATCACTCTCATCAAATTTACCTCTTTTTCTAAAGGCTTCTTCACTGCTTTTATACATTTTCCATGCTCCTAATTATGTCAAAATATTCTATTATTATACACATTTAATATATAAAAATCTATATTAAATTTTTTTATAATTGAAAGTTTAAATATAATAATATTGATAATATAAAATAAATTTTTTATTTTAACTTTTTAATATTTAAAAGAATAAAAGAAAAATCATATTTATCAAGATACTTTCCGCATCTGCCCCAAACAGAATATAACTTTTTTCTCTCAAAAATAACTAAAAAAAGATTACTGTGCATAATTCATTAATAAGGCATCGTAAAAGCTAAAAATATTTCCAATATTAGAAAATCTACCGGGCATTTTTATAGAAAAAACATCACCGACATCTATTCCAACACAAGCATATCTCAATAATATTTTTAAAATTTCAGTAAACTCATTTTTTGTATCAGCAAAAAATCAGTTCACATATAAACTGTAAAATACCCTTTATATTAGATAAATAAAGGATATTGTAGATAATATTGGACTGTTTAAAATTTTATCAATATCAATATACAAATATATAATTATATTTGCGATTATTGTCTAAATTATGTATAATAATATTACTAAAATCGATATACATCTTATAAATTATTAAGATGTGCAAATTACATAATGTTTTAAGAGGGAGGTAATATTATGAAAAAGATTTTAAGTTTGTTATTGACGTGCGTTATGTTATTTTCATTTGGAGGCTGCGGCGCTGAGGTAAGCCCGGAAGAAATGGTATCAACTTATCTTGATGCACTCAAAAAATGTGATATGAAAGCATTGGAAGAATATGGCGTTTCCGAAAAAGACTTTTTATCAGGAATAGTTAATGAAAGCGATGATATAAGCGACAAAGAAAAAGAACAATATGACCAATTGTTAAAAGACCTTTTTTCAGGTATAACATATGAAATCAAAGGCTCAAACATATCTGAAGATAAAAAGACAGCTACGGTAGATATATCTATCACAAATGCAGACCTTTCAAAAGCATTTGAAAATTATTTCAGCAAAATATTCTCATTGGCATTTTCAGGGCTTTCAGAAAAAGAACTTGAAAAGAAATCTGTAGAAACATTGCTTAAAGAAATTAATACTGCAGCAAAGGGAGATAAAGTCACAAATACTGCCAAAGTTAAACTAACTAAAAATGAAGATGATGTATGGACAATTGATGAAAAAGGAAATGATGCATTTTTAAATGCTTTATCAGGTGGATTTTTTAATGCTGCACTGGACTTTGCAAAAGGTCTAAAATAAAATAATAATTAAATAAATAGGAGTGTAATTATGAAAAAAATTTTAAGTTTATTATTAGCGTGTTTTATGTTATTCTCATTCGCAGGATGTGGTTCTAATGTTGGCCCAGATGAAATGCTATCAATATACCTTGATGCAATAAAGACAAATGATACAAAAGCGTTGGAAAAATATGGATTTTCAGAAGATAGCTTTGCTTCAGGAATATTTAATTCAAAAGAAGAATCAGAAGAAAATGAAGTATGGGAAAGCAAACTTTATTCAAATATGACTTATGAAGTAAAGAAAGCAGAACTTTCAGAAGATGAAAAAACTGCAACGGTCGAAGTTGCTATTACAAATTCAGACTTCGGTCAGGCAATTAAAAATTATTACAAGAAAATGCTTAACTTCTCTTATTCCGATAAGACAACGGAAGAAGACATTGAAAAAGCATTGAAAGAAGAAATTGACAAGGCAGCAGAAAATGGCAAAAAAGTGACTAATACTGCCAAAGTTAAAATGACAAAAGCCGAAGATGACATATGGGATATCGACGAAAAAGGAAATGATGACTTTTATAATGCATTAACAGGTGGAATGTTAAAAGCAGTAGAAGCAATAGAATAAATTAAATAATATTAAAATAAAAGCACTAAAGTTACGCTTTAGTGCTTTTTTTATAAATAATTAAAATTTTAATTGATTTATAAAATGTTTTATTTATGTAAAATAATTTAATCTTTATAAATTTTTTTTAATATGGATAGTTTGTATGAAAGGTATGGGAAATATGAAGTTTTTTTTGGGGGGCTAAATATACAGCGAAGGATGGGGACGATTGGATATGATAAAAAGTATGACTGGCTTTGGCCGCTGTGA
>CAMSGF010000135.1 GCA_947058225.1 uncultured Eubacteriaceae bacterium | reverse complement strand
TATAATATAGCCATGCAAGGATATAGGGAGTGAGCATGGTGCGGGAACAGACCTGATATATTCACTAAATAAAAAACTTTTTAATATAATTTTTTAATTTTAAAAAATTAAACTATTCTTCTGTGTCACACTACACTGATGCGGAAGAAAAAAGGAGGAGGTATTTTTTTACATCATTTTAAGCAAATTGTAAGCAAGGCACGAAGTCGTAACAATTCCAACCCCTCCGGGAACGGGAGTTATCATAGAACATAAGTCTTTTACATCATCATAATCTACATCTCCGACCATTTTGCCGTCCATAAAATTAATTCCGACATCCATTACAATACTCCCCTTTTTTATGTAGGAAGAATCTATCATCTTTCCCCTGCCTATTGCGGCAATAACTATATCTGCTTTTTTACAGACAGAAGGTAGGTCCTTTGTTCTTGAATGACAGACAGTAACAGTCGCATTTTTATCCATAAGCATCATCGAGAGAGGTTTTCCAACGACAAGGCTTCTTCCGACAATCACGACATTTTTTCCTTCCAAATCTATATCGTAATATTCAATTATCTTCATAACCCCCATCGGAGTGCAAGGATAAAATACTTCCTCATCTGAGAGAAAAATCCTTCCCATATTAATTTCACTGAAACAATCTATATCCTTTTTAGGTGAAATGTATCTTCTTATTTCTTTTTCATCTAATTGTTTCGGAAGCGGTCTGAATACCAAAATTCCATTTACACTGTCATCATCATTTAAAGCGATTATCTCTTTTTTAAAATCTTCCTTTGATATATTTTTGTCTAACACTACCTGTTTTACGTCAATATCGGTTTTATCCATAATCTTTATTATAGACTTTTCATAAGCCACATCGCTTGAATCTTCTCCTACCCTAACGAGTGCGATTTTAGGAATTATCCCCTTTTTTCTGAGTTCACCACTCTTTTTCTTCGCATCGGACAAAATCGAATCGCTTACGCATTTTCCTCTAAGTTCAATCATATATCTATCCTTTCCAAAGCCTTTTTATAAACATAATCTGCCTCTTTTTCTCCGTCTTTTAAGAGTTTTAATATTCTTTTATGATTTTCTAAAGCGTATCCCTTATCCTTTATATCTTTAAGATTTACGACAGCATTTATATAACCTCCCTGAAGACCTGCTTTTAGGCAGATAACACCGACTGCTACATCGGAAATCATCATCACTGAACCTTTTTCAAGCAGTTCTTTATGGAGTAAAATTGCATCGTAGCACACCTTTACTATCTCGCAGGGAGCAACACCTGCAAGTTTTAGTCCTTCCTCAAGTTTATCTTCCCTTACAGGGTCACCTTTTGGAATTTTATATGCATCCATAAGTACATCAAAATTTTTGGCGTCTAAATCTATAAGCTCCAAAAGCCTGTTTTGAAGTTTTTTTGATTGTTCAAGTATATTATCAATATCTTCTTTAAATTCTTTGTATTTCTTTTTTCCGACCGTCAAATTGGCGACCATTCCCGCAAGTGCACTTCCAAGACTTCCGGCAAGTGCACTTACTCCTCCACCACCGGGAGTTGATGATGCGGAATAAGTCTTTTCTACAAAATCTTTAATATTATAATCTAAATACATTAGCTCACCCCAGACCCAGGATTCATATCTTTATCGGGATTTACAAAGCTTAAATTTCCATCACTGTCTTCACAGATTAAAATCATTCCCTGTGAAATTTCTCCCCTAAGCTTTGCAGGCTTTAGATTGGTTACAACCACGACCTGTTTCCCAACGATATCTTCAGGCTTAAAGTAATCTGCTATCCCTGAAACTATCTGTCTTGTTTCACTTCCGATATCCACTTGCATTACAAGAAGTTTTTTTGCATTGGAATGTTTTTTTGCTTCAATAATTTTTCCTGCTTTTAACTCTATCTTTGAAAAATCATCTATTGTGATTTGAGCCTTTGTTTTATCTTCTTTTTTAGATTTATTTTTATCTTGACTTTCCTGCTTTTTAGGCGTTTCTTTAATCTTACTTAATACGTCCTTTTCAAAATCAAGCCTGTTAAAAAGCACGTGAGATTTATCGAGAACGGTGCCTTCTTTAAACCCACCAAAATTCTTAATTGAATCATAGTTTGAATCTTCATGCTTTATCATACTTAAAATATCTTTACCCGTTGATGGTAAAAATGCACTTATCAAGACCGCAATAATTCTGATACATTCTAAAAGATTATAGAGAACGGTCTTTAGTCTGTCTTCATTTGCCTTATCTTTAGCGAGTACCCAAGGCATAGTTTCATCAATGTACTTATTGCTTCTTCTTGCAAGTGATATAATCTCATTTACCGCATCGGACACTTTTAATTCATCCATAAAACTATCTACTTTTTTAACGGTCTCAGACGCAAATGATTTTAAATCATCATCAAATTCACCAATAACATTTGGGTTTGAAACTTCACCTTTAAAATACTTTTTACTCATAGCGATAGTCCTGTTTACAAGATTACCGAGTATATTCACAAGCTCTCCGTTTACCCTCTCCGTAAGCTGTTCGTATGTGAGTGTCCCATCTTGTGCAAAAGGCATTTCTCTCAAAAGATAGTACCTGACACTGTCCACGCCGAATATATCAACAAGGTCATCGGCATAGATAACATTTCCCTTTGACTTGCTCATTTTCCCATCTCCAAGAAGTAGCCAAGGATGTCCAAACACCTGTTTTGGAAGTTCAACTCCAAGAGCCATAAGCATTATAGGCCAATATATAGTATGGAATCTTAAAATATCCTTTCCAATCAAATGCACATCACAAGGCCAGTATTTATTAAATTTTTCATCACTGTTTCCGTTTGTATCATAGCCTAAAAATGTGATGTAGTTTGAAAGAGCATCTATCCATACATACACAACGTGCTTATCATCAAAATCAACAGGGATTCCCCATTTAAAGCTTGTCCTTGAAACGCATAAGTCTTTAAGTCCGGGCTTTAAAAAATTATTTAACATCTCATTTTTTCTCGATTCAGGTTGAATAAAATCGGGGTGTGTTTCTATATGCTCGATTAACCTATCGGCGTATTTACTCAATTTAAAGAAGTATGCTTCTTCTTTTTCATATGTTACCTCACTGCCGCAGTCAGGGCATTTCCCGTCTGCAAGCTGGCTTTTTGTGAAAAAAGATTCACAAGGCTTACAATACATTCCTTCGTATTCGCTCTTATATATATCGCCTTGTTCATAAAGCTTTTTAAAAATCTCCTGAACCTTTTTTTCGTGATACGAATCAGTCGTTCTTACAAACTTATCATAGCTCGTATCCATTATATCCCATATACGCTTAATTTCCCCTGCTATATCGTCCACAAATTTTTGTGGTTTAACGCCTTGTTCAGCGGCTTTTAATTCAACTTTTTGTCCATGTTCGTCAGTTCCTGTTTGAAAATACACATCGTATCCGACAAGTCTTTTATATCTTGCTATTGCATCTGCCAAAACTATTTCATAGGTATTACCTATATGAGGTTTACCCGATGTATATGTTATCGCAGTAGTAATGTAATAAGGTTTTTTCATTCTATTTCCCCCACTTAAGTATTTAGATTATTGTATCAAATTGGAAATTAAAAATCAATGTTCGTTTGTTTGAATTTGAGGTGGTGAGGGCGGTGGGAGCAAAATCTGTTAGATTTTGCTCAAAGGAGGCAAATAAATTTCCAATAA
>CAMSGF010000134.1 GCA_947058225.1 uncultured Eubacteriaceae bacterium | reverse complement strand
AATGTCCAGGATATCCTCCATGCAGGCTACGAATTCTGCGTTTTCTTTTGGAGGAATTAATATGGCAGGAAAGAAAATGATTTTGGTTGCTTGTGGAACAGGTATTGCAACATCAACAGTTGCAGCTAAAAAGGTTCAAGCAATTTGTAAGGAAGCTGGAATTGACGTACAAACAGCTCAATGTAAAGCATTGGAAGGAGCTAGCAAAGCCGGCACATTAAAACCTGATGTAGTTGTAGCTACAACAGATATGCCTGGTAACTTCGATATGCCTGTACTTAACGGTAGATGTCTACTTACAGGTGTTGGCTTAAAGGAATTTAAAGAAGAACTTATAGCTGCATTACAATAGTTTCTATATAGAAACATTGATATTTTAAATTTAAATAATTTTTTAAGTATTTATTTGATTTATTTTAAATGATTATTTATTAAAACTATATTATCTATGTACTACAAAAAAAGAAGATATTAACTATCTTCTTTTTCTTTTGTCAGCTTTGAATATAATTCTCTTTTATTTAGATTGTATTTTTTTGCAAGTTTTTTTATAACATCTTTGGGCTTGTCTTTTTTTATGCCTTCAAAATACATCTCCTTTATCTCATCAAAGGATATTTCTTCATTCTTTTCTTCATACCCTTCAATCAATAAAACATATTCTCCCTTTATTTTTTCATCCTTTTCAAAATAAGAAATAAGTTCCCTTGCCTTCCCCACAAAAACACTTTCGTGAATCTTTGTTATCTCCTTTACAATGCACACTCTTCTGCCTTTAAATACTTTATCTATGCTTTCAAGTATTTTTAACAGCTCGTGCGGAGAAGAATATAACACGACAGGTCGCTCTTCCTTTAAAACACTCTTTAATTTTTCTTCCCTTTTTGCTGCTTTTTTGTCTAAAAAACCAATAAAGGTAAATTCCCTCATATCAAAGCCCGACAATATAAGAGCAGGAAGAAGTGCATTTGCTCCGGGAACAACTGTGTAACTTATGTTATTTTCCTTTAACTTTCTTATCAAGACTTCCCCGGGGTCTGAAAGCAACGGCGTCCCCGCATCGCTTATAAGTGCCAAAGACTTTCCTTCCCTAATACTTTCCAATATAAATTCAATTCTTCTTTCTTCATTAAATTTATGATAACTCACAAGTTTATTTTTAATATCATAGTGATTTAAAAGCTTTATGGAATGTCTTGTATCCTCGCATAAAATAATATCGACACTTTTTAATACTTCTACCGCCCGAAATGAAATATCACTTAAATTTCCTATAGGCGTTGATACAATATAAACCATATTCCTATTTAAAGTATTCATCTAAAATAATCGTCTGTTCTCTCTTTGGACCGATTGACACTATTCCTATCTTACATTCAATCAACTCTTCTATTCTCTTTACATACTTTTTGGCATTTTCAGGAAGTTCGTCTAAACTCTTTGCATTTGTAATATCCTCCGTCCATCCATCAAGTATTTCATATACGGGTTCACACTTTTCAAGCACGTCAAGTTCAGGCGGAAAATCATAGATAACTTCTCCATCTAACTTATATCCTATGCAGACTTTAATCTTTTCAAGGCCCGTAAGTGTATCGAGTTTTGTAAAAGCTATGCTGGAAAGTGAATTTACCCTGACAGCGTATTTTAATATAACCGTGTCAAGCCAACCGCATCTTCTCGGACGCCCTGTTGTCGTTCCGTACTCAAAGCCTTTTTCTCTTAAAAAATCTCCGTCTTTATCAAAAAGCTCTGTAGGGAACGGACCTTTCCCAACCCTCGTCGTATAAGCCTTAGCTATTCCAAGGCAGTCATCTATATAAGCGGGTCCTATTCCACATCCAGGGCATACTCCTGCCGATGTCGGATGCGAAGATGTAACATAAGGGTATGTTCCAAAGTCTATATCAAGAAGTGTGCCTTGTGCCCCTTCAAACAAAATCTTCTTGTTTTGTTTTATATAATCGTATATTACAACCGAACAGTCTTTTACAAACGGCTTTATGATATTTGCACATTTAATATACTCATCGTATATTTCATCAAAATCTAAAGGTTTTTCTCCATATATCTCACTTATCTCTTTATTAACCGCCTTTAAATTGCTTTCAAGTTTTTCCTTAAAAAGACTTTCATTTATTAAATCGCAAACCCTTATTCCGCTTCTCTTTATCTTATCAGTATAACAAGGGCCTATTCCTCTTTTTGTCGTTCCGATGTCCTTTTTCCCAAGAGCCTTTTCACTAAGCTCATCCAACATCTTATGATAAGGCATAATAATATGTGCCCTTTTATCTATCATCAAATTATCAAATTTAACGCCTTGTTCTTTTAATGTGTTCATCTCTTCCACAAACCATACAGGGTCTAAAACCATTCCAGAGCCTATAACAGAGGGTTTATTTTGAATGACACCTGATGGGATAACGTGCAGCTTATAAGTCTTTCCGTTTGCAATAACAGTGTGTCCTGCATTATTTCCCCCTGATGTTCTAACCACAACATCACATCTGTCAGTTAAATAATCGGTTATCTTTCCCTTTCCTTCATCTCCCCACTGTGCCCCGACTACTACTAAATTTCCCATTAATAACTCCTCCTTACAAATATTAACCAAATCCAGTAATATATTCTACCTTATTTTACTTAATTTTACAATACTTTATTGCCCGCCTTTTTCTTTATCGCCTGTTTTTTAAGCGTTTCGACTTTTCCGGGTATTTCTTTCTTTTTGCTTTTCACACTGTGATAATATATAAGTCCGTACCCGACGCTGTCATATGCGTGGTCATATAAATTATCCGCAACAACTTCGGGGTTGTCCTTTTCTTCCATAAGATTTTTAAATGTATCTATAAAGCTTTTGCAGCTTTCAAATACCTGAAGTTTGCTATAAACCCTCCCTGTATTCTCATCTTTAATAGGCTTTAAATATTCGTGAAATGTGCTTTTTCTAAAGGCTCTGTTGGTAACTGCCTTTGTAAAAGGAATGGTAAATCCCCCTTCAATATAATAATCTATAAGCGTCTTTCCTGAAATATCCCTGTGGTGAGTATTAAATGCATCAAGCCCTGCAACACAAACCTCTATATCTTCGTGATATTCTTTTAAGTCCTTTACGTATGTCATCATACTCATCACTTTGGATGCCTGCTTAGAATAAGTTAAACGAAGTTCGTTCCTATTTCTCGTAAACTCCCTGTATAAGTACACAACTCCGTCCTCATCGACCGCGAACCATGCCCAGTAAAACGGGTCCGCATATCCGTTATCAAGAGCCATCCACCTATCCCAATGCTTTGGAATTTCAAAATCTTTGCAAACACTTATCCTCTCATCAAATTCAGGGAAAGCCCTTCCCTCATACACATCCCAGTCGCCGTATAAATAAGCTTTCCTCTTTGCAAGCGGAAGATTTTCAAGTCTTTTTATGTATTTTGGGTCATTGTTTATAAGTATTTTATTGTCATACACACTTGCAGGGATAAATTCCACCGTATTTTTTGTCTGGGAATCAACGTATATCTTTTTCCCGTAATCCGTCTTTGTTATGTATCTTTTCTTTACCCATGCGTGTCCTATATTCCCTGGATTCGATGTAGCCCTAAAATACGGCGGGTACCCAAGCGGACTTCTAAGACAGGAAAGCAATACCTGCCCCTTACCTTCTCAAAATCTTCCGACACAAAATCGGAAGGCCGTCCCAGC
>CAMSGF010000133.1 GCA_947058225.1 uncultured Eubacteriaceae bacterium | reverse complement strand
TATCGTAATATTATCCTTATTTCCGCCAAATGCACTTACATTTTTCTTTACCCATTTCAAAGCATACAAAATATCAAGAAGTCCGTAATTACCGGTAGGATTATGTCCATTTATACAGTCTAAAGGCATAAAACCTAAAGCACCTATTCTGTAATTTATATTTACAACAAGTGCATTTGCGTTATAAGACAACCTATTTGGATTAAAAGTATCTTTATCTCCTCTTATATTATACCCTCCATGAATGTATACAATTACGGGAATATCTTTACTCATCGTATCAGGTCTTGTTATATCTAAATTTAAGCAATCCTCACTGCCAACAAGAACATCTCCTTTAGTAAACTGAAGACATTTACTGCCTAAAGTGTTTGCATTTTTTATACCTTTCCACTTATCAGCTGGCTTAGGTTCCTGCCACCTTTTTGCTTTTGCATATTTTATCCCACTCCAAGCTAATACTTTCCCATTTTCATTATGCCCCCTGACTTTCCCATAACTCGTCTTTTTAACAAGTCCTTTTTTCTTACCCATCACACGAACTTTTATAATTTTAGAATATCTTGAATCTTTCGAGGTTATTTTAATTTTAGCAACACCTGCTTTTTTCCCTCTGATATATCCATTTTTTGAGATTCTGACTTTTTTCTTATCCAAAGAAACAAATTTAAGCTTCTTATTGCTGGCATTTTTTGGATAAACAGTCGGTTCAATCTTTTTTCCCTTACCAACCCTTATGTATTTATCAACAGATTTTACACTGATTTTTTTTGTCTTTATCCCAACTACCACATTAATCTTTGAAACCAGTTTTCTTCCATAATAACCCTTAATAACCGCCTTACCCTTTTTTTTCGCTTTCAGTGTCCCTGCCTTTGTGGAAGAAACCACACTTTTATTCGTACTCTTCCATCTAAAGCCATAATTATATTTTCTTCGTATAATATTATCCGCATTTAAGACTTCGCCTTTTTCCATAGTCAACGAACAAGTCTTTTTCTTTAGTTTTATTACCTTAGGCTTAACTGATTTTTGTTCTATCTTATCCATCTCGCCTAAAACGTCAATGTCTACATCTGCATAGTCCTCTTCTATATCGGAAAGAATCAAATCATTATTATTATCATTTTTTTCCAAATCCTGAGGTTTGCTTACTGTGTCACTATTATCTTCAGAAGGCGTTACAGGAGTTTGCTCAACAGAATCAGAAGTGGATGGAGTGTCCACAACCGTATTGGTATTTGTGTCTTCTGCGTTTATAATATTTACCGGAAAACACGAAAATAATAAAGTTATTACTAAAATTAAAGCTAAAATTCTTTTCATTATTCTTACCCTTTTCATATTTTTGATTATACCACAATATATTCTAAATTCAAAGACTTTACTACAAAATTTTGTGGTAAAACAAATGATATCGATACCTTTTATCATAACAAATTTTCACATATTAAGATGTAAACTTTTTACATAATTTATTAAAAGAAAAATTTATTTTTCTAAACAAAAAATATTAAATTCTAATGTAAAATCATAAATCTAGAAGAACACTACGCTCCCAATTTTTTAAAAATTCCAACTGTTCACTCGTATGAAAATAATGTTCACCATTTTCCATAATCTTTAAATCAGAAGAATGTTTATAAGTAAATTCTTTTATCTCGTTTATATCAGTTAAATTATCATTTTCTGCGTATAAAACACTCGTCTTATTATTCCATCTTTTAATCTTATGTTCCCTTACATAAATTAAATATTCATAAGATAAAATCTGATTAAAATCAGTATAAATTTTCTTCTTTTTTCTTAAATCATCCTCTGTTACATTTGCCCATTTCATCATATCTTTTATAAGTTTTTCCATATCGACAATAGGAGAAACGAATAAGCTTTGTTTAATCTCATCATCACAAAATGCAAGCATTGCAAAATAAGCCCCTATGCTGTTCGCCCTTATAGAAACCTCTTTATAATGACGCTTTAAATATCCCATAACCTCTTTTAACTTTGGAACAATAACCCAAGGATAAACGTCATCATCTTCTTCTCTCTTTTTAATGTCTATCCCAATAACCTGATATCCCCTATCCCCTATAACATCATAAAAACGCCTTGCCTCTTTCTTATTGCCGCCTTTGCCATGTATAAATAAAAATACTCTGTCAGACCTTTCACCAAACATAACAGATGAAACATCACCTATAAAAAACTTTTTCTCGTTCATTTTGTGCCCTTTATCTAATTACTGTTTGTTTTATAATATCATAAGTTTTTATATTGTAAATAAGAAACACAAAAATATAAGAAAATCGTAAGAATTTCTTAAAAATTTAATAATAATTTTATCACCGTAAACGAGAGAACAAAATATAAAATTTTGATATGCTTTTTACATAAAACAACTAATATTAAAACAAATTCAAAAAGGAGATTCAAATGAAGTCAAAAAAATTCGCAGTTGTCATAATTTTTATAAGCATAATTATAATAATATGTACATTATTTCTAAATAATAAAAACAAAACAAGTTCAAAATGGGAGAAATATAAAAACTTTTATACGACAGTTGTTCATAACACAGGGGAAAATGAAAGCAGTAAAAAATATTTAACGATAGCAAAAAGAAGTGAAAAGCTTCTTCCTTTGCTGGAAGAAAAGGCAGGTGCTTTTATAATGGATTCTTATAACTATCAGGATATTGACGAAAACGGCACACCTCTTTATGAAATGAACAATTTAAAATATCCAAAAGAAATCGACCCAAACGGAGAGAGTATTCGCATAAGTAAAAATTATTTAAAATATAATATTATAAAGGGAGTAAATAACAAACCAATAGAAAATCAAATGATATACGACGATTTAACACTCAATATTTTAGTACCAAAAAAATATAAAAGTAAAGAAAAACAAATTTTAAAAGCATATAAAGATAATTTTTACTTTGAAAAAGTCACCGCAGAAAATGACTACAATAAAATGGCTGATATAAAAGAAAGAATGGACATTAAAAAAAATGACTTAAAAATAAATATAATATATGTAAAAGACGGACAAAAATACTTCACTTTTAATAAGGAGAGTGCATCAAAAACGGATAATTATATCACCGACTGTATAGTTCAAATATACACACATAACATTCACTGTAACTACGCCCACAGCTTTCTCACACAATCGACTTTCCTATATTCAAAAAAAGAAAATGAAAAAGAAGTCTACAATGACATTCTCATATATCTAAAAGAATGTAATGCACAAAAAAGCGTCAAAAGAGTAGTTTCCCTATCAAAACTTTATAACTAAATGATTAAATAATAAAAAAAGCAATTTAATATTTGCTTTTTTTGTTTTAAACCGATTATGTTTCACACAATTTTAACTTATTCAAAAATATAAATATTTAATTAAATCTATAATAAAAATATAAAAAAGATATATAGATTTTAAATACAATCAAAATTTAAAACGAAACATTAAATTTTTATATGTTATTTTAAATCAGTTAGGTTTCACAAAGTTTTAATTTATTTAAAAATATAAATATCTAATTAAAACTATAACAAAAATATAAAAAACACATATAAACTTTAAATTCAGTCAAGCTTTAAAACGAAACATTAAATCTTTATCTGTTCTTTTAAATAAACTAGGTTTCAAACAAATCAGCTCTTCCTTTATGTACATCCCTGTATCCAGGTTGCAATAT
>CAMSGF010000132.1 GCA_947058225.1 uncultured Eubacteriaceae bacterium | reverse complement strand
AACTCCATCTCTTCACCCATATGACGCACTTCTTAAAAATAAGATGGCTGACGTGGCCATTATGGATTTAGATTTAGCGAATGCGTTAATTAGAATGGATAATTGATATTAAAGCATTGGAGATGTCTTTAGCAAGGTCATCTCTTTTTTTTGATGTGTTTAATGTGTTTAAAAACGGGATATTTATTTTTATGATATTCGTATTTTTATCATTTATTTTTTCAGTATATTTGATTAAACTGTTCTCTAAAATATTACAATAAAACCCACCTTTATTATCTAAAAAAGTCATAAATTTATCTGGTGAAAGAATAACTTTGAGAGATATATTATCATTTTTATAATTTGATACATTTATATTGTTTTCTTTTAAATTTTTTATTAAAAAGTTTTTAATGCTGTTTAAAACTGCGGTGTCATCTCCCCCTTTTTCGACTGAAATATATAAATTCTCCTTTTCTTTTAAAGCGTTATTTAAAGCAGTAAAGTCCTTTTCTCTCATTATCCCGTTTACAGTTAAATTGTATTTTTTTTGAAACAAACTGATAGAATTTATAAACTTTTGGTGAATAATATATGTGTCATCGCTATCTATTCCAAGTATATTAAATGCCTTTTTAATATCACATACTTTATTTTTTATGATACTTTCTGTTTCATCATTTAAGCAAGAAGTTATATGTAAATTGTTATTCTTTTGAAATTGTTTTAGTGCAGTTATTGTTTCATTTATATTGTTTTTATCTATTGCACCTTTATAATAAAGTCCTATGTGGAAAAGGAACATTTGAAGATTAATTATATTCACAAAAATACCTCCAAAATATATTATGATTTTTTTTGTATAATGTTAGAAAAAAATGGTAAAAATAAAGAAAAAGTATTGACAGATTTTTTCTGGTTTAGTATAATAATAAAGCTATGTGACCCATTAGCTCAGTCGGCAGAGCACTTGACTTTTAATCAAGGTGTCCGGAGTTCGAATCTCCGATGGGTCACCATTTTTTTGTCTTAAAAGCCTTTATTTAAAGGGGGCTTTAAGAAATATTTTTTTATCTTATTTTAAAACAATATTTTTTTGTCCTTATTTTACCCCCCCCATTTTTTTGTTTTTGACTATCGGTTGACTACCATTTTTTGTTTTTTATATAAAATTACATCGTGATTTGTTTTAAATATTGATATAATCTTTTTTCTGTTGCTTTGGAATTGTTTTTTATTTGATATATTAGATTGATTTCTCAATCGCTAAAATCTATTTCACTATTGATTTTTAAATTTAATAATTTGGGTATTATATTTTCTTTGTTTTAGTATGATTTACAGTGTTTAAATTTGTTTAAAATATCTCTTATACAATGCTATTTATTTTGTGTTTTTATATGATTTTTATATTAAATATAAACACGCTTTTTAACAAATTATGCTATAATAATAAATAAAGAGTAAAACAAAAGGAGTATGATATGAAGTATACATACGATACTGAAAATACGTGTTCAAGAAAAATAACATTTGATATAGAAAGTGATAAGATAACCAATATTGAATTTGTCGGGGGATGTGATGGGAATTTAAAGGCTATTTCAAAAATAGTTGATGGGCTCAGTGTAGATGAAATAGAGCAAAAGTGCAGCGGGATAGTATGTGGCAATAAAAATACTTCGTGTGCCGACCAACTTGCAAAAGCTGTCAGAATGGCATTCGATAAGGCACAAAATGATGAATGAGAAAAAAATACGAGAATACAAAGATGAAGATTATTTATCTGTATCTTCAATTTGGCTTGACACTAATATAAAAGCACACTATTTTATTGATAAAAATTATTGGATAGAAAATCAGGATGTCTTTAAAGAGGGAATAGAAGGTGCAAAATTATTTGTATTCGATGATAATGATATAAAAGGTTTTATAGGACTTTTAAACAATTATATAGCGGGAATTTTTGTAATGGACAAATATCAGGGGAGGGGAATAGGTAAGTTTCTTTTAAACCATGCGAAAAAGGAATATGATGAATTATCCCTCGATGTTTATGAGAAAAATAAAAGAGCAGTTAAATTTTATTTAGAAAATGGTTTTAAAATCAATAAGAAATATATTGAAGAAGAAACGAATGAAAAGTCTTTTCGTATGACTTGGAAAAGGGGAGATTAGATGAATCAAAAGGAAAGAAGAGAGTATTTAATAAATGAATTATTAAAGGAGAATCCGTCGGTTTTTACAGGAGAGATACCAAATGATGAAATTTCTCAAAAAAGCCTCCTTAGAGCACTTATGAATGTCAGGGAGGCAAAGCCGATAGATGAGGATATTTTAAAAATTCAAGATGAATACTTATCCGCTGAAAATGAGAGGAGGGGAATAGTTGATGTTGATGAGTTAAAGCCTGTAAAAAGGAATAAAAATATGTTTCTTTGGCAGGGAGATATAACAAGACTTAAGGCTGATGGGATAGTAAATGCAGCGAACAGTGCACTTCTTGGTTGTTTTGTTCCAAACCATAGCTGTATAGATAATGTAATTCATACATACAGCGGTATGCAGCTAAGGCTTGAATGTGACAGAATAATGAAAGAGCAGGGCTTTAGTGAGCCTACGGGGAGAGCAAAGATAACGGGGGCATATAATCTTCCTTGTAAATATGTTCTTCATACGGTAGGGCCTATAATAAGTGGGACTCTTAAAGATTTTCAAATTGAAGAACTTTCTTCATGTTACAGAAGCTGTTTAGATTTAGCCATGGAAAACAATTTGAAGAGCATAGCATTTTGCTGTATTTCAACCGGAGTATTTCACTTTCCGCAGGATATTGCTGCTAAAACGGCCGTTGAAGAGGTGGAAGAGTATCTGAAAAACAATGATATCAAAGTAATTTTTAATGTGTTTACATATGTTGATTACAATATATACAGTGTAATTTTAAATTAGGAGTTTAATATGCGAGCAAGGGGTTTTTGGAGAATAATCAAGATAACGAAAATGGATAAGATACTTTCTTCTTTTATAATATTTATAGTATTCTCATCATTTATATTTGCTGCGGTTGAACCAAATATTCATAGTTTCAGAGATGGAATATGGTATTCATTTTCTGTTTTTTCTTCCTGTGGATTTGGGGATATTGTCGCTGTAACAACACTTGGAAGAATTTTGTCGGTTGTTATCGGGGTATATTCGATATTTGTGATAGCGTTGGTTCCGGGAGTTGTGGTGAGTTATTATATTGAATTTATGCACATAAAAAAGGGAGAAACCGTATCGATGTATATGGATAAATTGGAGAATCTGCCCAATCTGTCAAAGGAAGAACTCGAAAGCATAAGCGATGAAATAAAGAAAAAAAGATATAAAAACGAAAGAAGATAATTATGGAAAGCAAATTAGTAAATCATACGATAGAGCCGTTGTTTAATGAGAACAGCAGGGTGCTTATTCTTGGAACAATACCATCTCCAAAGTCAAGGGAGGCGATGTTTTATTATTCCCACCCGCAAAATAAGTTTTGGAGGGTTATGGCTGCTATTTTAGAGGACGACGTGCCGACAGACAATCAAGAAAAAAGCACTCTTATGTTAAAAAACAATATTGCACTTTGGGATGTTTTATCGTCTTGCAGGATAAAAGGTGCATCGGATGAGAGCATTGAGGACCCTGTTGTAAATGACATTAATTACATATTAAATAAGGCTGACATTAAGGCTGTTTTT
>CAMSGF010000131.1 GCA_947058225.1 uncultured Eubacteriaceae bacterium | reverse complement strand
GCCCTTTTTCTTCCGGGTCTATTTTCTGTATAATCGCCTGCACTTTTAAAAGGATAGTATTTTTAAATTTATTTAAAAATACCATCCTTTTAAAAGCCGCCGCCCCTCCCCCATACACACCAAATATCCCAAGTGCCTCATCCCCTTTTAAATCAAGTTCAACCCTTCTCCCTCCCTGCACCAAACAACCTCACCATCCCAAACACCCCACTAAATCAACCACCAAAAACAAATTTATTCCTACAAAACAAAAAAAGAATAACAAAATTATTCTTTTTCTGCATTCATTAATCTAATACTACATCTCCATAGACTTTTCCTTTAAAACTCTTCCCTCTCTCAAAAGTTTTCTCATTTCATCAACGTCATCTTCTTCAAGAGCCTTTTTATACTTCATCAGATTTTCTATTATAGTATTCACTTCAAATAACAGACTTTCCTTATTCATCGTAAAAAGCTCACTCCACATATTTTCTTCAAGCCACGCAACCCTCGTTAAATCGAGGAAGCTGCCCGCTGAAAACCCTTTTTCTTTTAAAAGGGAAGGACTTTTTACATAAGCATTGCTCACAACGTGTGCAAGCTGAGATGTATAAGCTATAATTTCATCGTGATCCTTTGGAGTTGTCACAACGACTTTTCCAAACCCGATTTCAAGTGCAAATTCCCTAACCTTTTCAATCGCACTTTTATTTGTATTATCCGTCTTTGTTATAATAAAACTCGCACCTAAAAACATACTGTCGTAAGAAAAGTCATACCCACTCCTCTCCGTTCCAGCCATTGGATGAACTCCGACATAATTAACATTTTTCCCGTTTAAAAGTTCATCAACTTCATCGACAATGGCTCCCTTTATCCCACAGGCATCTATAACTATCGAACCTTTTTTAAATTTATCCTTGTTCTTCTTTATATTTTCAATACACGAATTTGGATAAAGACAAAATATATTAAAGTCCATTTTATCAATGTTATTATCGGATAAAACCTCATTTATACTTCCGTCTGCCTTTGCCTTTGAAAGAACTGTTCTATTTGTATCAAACCCATACACTTCATAGGATGTATTTAATTTTACCGCCTTGGCAAAAGAACCTCCGATAAGTCCTAAACCTATAATACCTATTTTCATACATTTACCTTACCTTATAAAAATTTTGCTAAACCCACTGAATACGTGAAGTCCTCCGACAAAAGTTCCTATCGTGCTTCCGAGATTTGCAAATGTCACCACCAGCAACACCTTTGTCACCCTGTTTTTCCAAAGCCCTTTCATAGAGCTTAAATCTTTCGATAAATTCTCAAAATCACTGACCTTTGGCTTTCTTATCCACGCTTCAACAAGACCTGCAAACCAGCCTGCCGCAAGCAGAGGATTAAGGGAGGTTATCGGAGCTGCGACAACCGCAGTTAAAATGCTTAATACACTTCCTCCTGCCAACAATACTCCAAAAGCACTTAGAGTTGAGTTGTACAAAATCCAGTTAAAAATCTGTGTAAGTGCAACATTTTTATTTTGAAAAAATGTACTCACTATCATCACTATTATCGCTAAAGGAATTAAAACTCCTATTACCTTTGGCAAAGCACTTCCCTTTGGTATTGTATCAAGCTCTTCAATATCAATCTCTTTTTGTATATTTTTTTCAACTCCGTCTAAATGAGCAGCCCCTAAAACTGCGAGTATATTTTTACCCTTTGCATTTCTTATCTTCTGTGATAAATAAATATCTCTTTCATCTACCAAATATCTCTTTAAATCAGGGAAAGTAGTCCCTATCTCCGTTAAAGCTCCTTCAATAAAATCCTGTGTCTTTAATTCCTCCAAATCTTCTTCAGATATATCCTCATCATCAAAAAATGAAGATATAAGCCCTGCCAACAGCTTTATCTTTTCAAAAAATGACATCTTTCTGAAAATTCTTAAAAACGTCGTCTTGATATTCCTGTCAGCTAAAGTAAGGGGAATGTTCATCTTATCAGCTATTTTCATTCCCATTTGCATTTCCACACCCGTATCCACATCAAAGCTAGATGCTATTCTCGCCTGATAAGAAGAAAGAATGATATTTACAAGTAAAAGTGTCGTCCTTTTTTCCTTAATAACCTTTGTTATATCAGTATCAGCCCATCTATCGTGATTTACCAATGAATTGTATCTTTCCTCATCAAGCTCAATACATATATTGTCAGGCTTTATTTCATCGGCTAACTTTTTTACATCCTCCGCACTGGAGCTTGAAACATGCGCCGTTCCAAGCAGAGTAATAGTCTTATCCTCTAAAGTTATACGCCTTATATTCGCCATTAAATCCTCCTAACTGCACCCTGTCGTAGACCCACACTCTTTACAAACTTTGCATGTTCCGTTTGTAAACAGCTGCGAAGAATTACACACAGGACAAACCTCACCATACACCCTTTGAACATCTTCGTCATTTATATCAAGTTCTACCTGTTTTACTTCCTCTTTTTCTTCTTTTTTATCTCCTGCAACTTCAACCGCCTTTGAAAGTAAAAACTCATCACCCGACGGCTTTATTTGAATTCTCCTGAAATCTCCAAGTTCCAAATCTATTATTTTACTGAGCAAATCTGCAATGCTCGATGCCGATTTAATATATGGATGCCTTGCAACAAATCCACTTGGCTCAAACTGCTGACCTCTCAACAGTCTTGAAATCTCCTTTGCAGGAATGTTATATTGAAGCATATTTGAAATAGTCTTCGATAAAGAAGCTAAAAGTCCTTTTACGACAGTTCCCTCTTTATCGGTTGACACAAACAACTCGCTCATCTTTCCATTCTTATAAAATCCAATCGTAACATACAATTCAATGTCACCTATTTTTGCGGCGTGAGTTCTGCTAAGCCTCATTCCATCAGGCTTAATCCTGTTCAATACGCCTCTTTTACAATTTCTTGCATATTCCAGCAACTGCTTGTAAGTAAGGTTTTCAAGGTCTTCTTCACTGTCTTTATTTAACCCTAGATTAAGAGGTTGACAGGCCTTTGAGCCATCACGATATATTGAAATTGCCTTTGTTCCCGTCTCATAAGCAAGTTTATATATATTACTAATATCCTCTTTTGTGGCATTTGAAGGCATATTGACGGTCTTCGAAACAGACCCGCTTATAAGAGGTGTAATTGATGATACCATAAGAACGTGACCTGCAGGTGAAATATCATTGGCAGTATCAAATACCTTTTTATGTTCATCCTTTAAATGAGGTGCATTGTCCAAAGAATAATTTATGAACATACCGCTTTCATCCTTGTCAAGCAGATAATTTTTAATATCCTCAATTTCTTTTTCATCATAACCTAAATTTTTAAGAGCATCCTCTATAACAGGGTTTACAAGTTCCATAACTCCACCGCCGACAAGAGATTTATAAACTACATTCGAATAAAACGGTTCAATCGAAGTCGCCCCACAGTCCATCGCAAGAGAAATTGTCCCGGTTGGAGCAATAACACTAACCTGTGCATTCCTAACCCCATATAAATCGGCACCCTCAAGTGCATTTAACCAAACACGTTTGCTTGCTTCCACCAAGTCGTTGTCAAGCAAATCTTCGTCCAATTTGATAGGAGAATAGTTTAGTCCTTCAAATTCGTCTTCAAGTGCAAGGGCACATCTGGCTGAATTTCTAAGAACTCTCTTTACGTATTCTTTGTTTATCTCATATCTTCTATAACTTTGCACATGATTAAAATGCCCTCTTTACTTTCCTT